>NZ_JBMFJI010000004.1:0-82726 GCF_049973875.1 Acidilobus sp. | reverse complement strand
GCCCATTAAAGGGGAACGTGAGCTGGGTTCAGACCGTCGTGAGACAGGTTGGGCTCTACCCGCGGGGGGTGCCGGCCGCCTGAGGGGAAGGTGCCCTCAGTACGAGAGGAACGGGGCGCCGCGGCCTCTAGTTTACCGGCTGTCCTGGTGGGCAGGCCGGGCAGCCACGCCGTAAGGGGTTACCGCTGAAAGCATCTAAGCGGGAACCCCACCCCGAAAATAGGCGGCCACTCGCCCCGCCGGCTCTGCCGGCGGGGCGACGAGGGCTCCCGTAGAAGACGGGGTTGATGGGACGGGGGTGTAAGCCGCGAGGGCGCAAGCCCGAGCGGTTCAGCCCGCCGTTCCCAATCGCCCGAGGCCCAGGGGCTAGGGATAAGTTAGAACCTTGGTGGGGCCAGGCCTGGAGGGTTCAGCCGGCCCCATCGGGTGGGCGGCGCTCGTGGTTATGCTTCTCCTTTACCTCTCCCTTAATTTAGTCCTGACGCTGCACGTGCAAGGGCTTATCATGCTCGCCCCGACAGCTAAGCCCAGATGCAAGACTTTAGGGCCCTGGTCGTTGACCAGCTGGTCAAGTCTAAGGCAAACGCTGTCTTCTTGCAGTCGGCAGTGCTGCTCAGGGCGGCGCCAGCCTACAGGAAGTACAACAAGGTAGACGTGGGCACTGCTGACAAGCTCGGCCCTCGTGGCGGTTCACGGCGTGGGGTCTAAGGGGCTAGGCCAGAGGAGGTAGCCAGGAACGCCCAGGCGAGCTCGGCGTGCGGCACAGCGGCTTACTACATAGTTCACCCGACAGCCCAGGCCATGAAGGAGAGGGCCAGGAGGGCCTACCCGGAGGGCGCGTGTCAGGGCCCTGTCAGCCGGGCCCTGAGCCCAGGACTCTCTCTATAGCCCCAATTCCCCTCTCGGCTATGAGCCTCCTGAGGGGCGCGGGGAGGTTGTAGCACTCGTCCCCCCTCTCGGCAAGCCCCATGTTAACCAGCTCCTCCAGCACCGCCGCTGGGTCCCTGACCCCCCTCCTCCTGAGGTCTATGGCTGCCCTGAGGTCGCCCACGGACACGTTGTCAACCAGGTAGATGAAGGCCTCCCTCAGCTCCCCCTTGAGCGACCTGGCGACCTCAAGGAGCTGGGAGGCCCTTATTTCCCAGTCCTCGCTCATCCCTCTTCCTCTAAGCTTATTTTTGGTCGGACTTAACAGCGTTACGGGACGCCGCTTGAAGGTGGAGGTTAACAGGGACAGGGCGGGGGAGCTCGGCAGGCTGATAGCTAAGGCCGTCAGCAGGCTCAGGCCAGACACCTTCGAGGACCCAAGGTACTACCCGCCCAGGGGGACCCCAAGGAGGGACGTGATGGCCTACTTCCTGGTCATGGTTGCCATGGACCACAGGCTCAGCAGGGGCAGGAGGCAGTACGAGGCCGAGGTGGGCGGAGAGAGGTTCCACGGCGCCGACCTGCTCTACAGGCTCGGCTCAAGGCTCTTCGCCGAGGACCCTGGGTTCTTCACGGCGGAGAGGCTGGCCAGGGTCACAGAGGAGGACGTGCTGAGGTGGCTCACAGCCGACAGGGCCAGGCCGCCGGACGCCCACGTCAGGGCGGAGCTGCTCAGGGACCTTGGAATTAAGCTCAAGGCGCTCTTCGACGGAGACCCCTACAGGATCGTACTTGACTCAGGGGGCTACCTAAGGAGGGGGGTCGCCCAGGGCCTCATAGACCTGCTCAAGGTCTTCAAGGCCTACCAGGACCCGGTTGAAAAGAAGGCGTTCCTCCTGGCGAAGTTCATAGAGAGGAGGGAGGTGGTCATATTCCAGGACCCGCAGAACAAGGAGGTGCCGGTGGACAACCACCTGACCAGGATAGCCCTCAGGACGGGCATAGTTGACGTGGACCCAAACACGCTGGAGCTCATAGCTGCCGGCCACCCCTTCAGGCCCCAGGAGGACGTCATGCTAAGGCTCGCCGTCAGGGAGGCCTACAGGCTGGTGGCCCAGGCCGCCGGCGTGGACCCGTTCATAATGGACGACTTCCTCTGGTCCTTCGGCAGGTCCTGCTGCACCTTCGAGGGGCCCTCCTGCGCCTCCGGTTGCTCGGCAAAGTGCAGCTCCCTCGGCGGCTGCGATAGTGGCGAGTGCATATTGGCCCCGGCGTGCAGGGCGAGGGCGGAGAGGCTCTACCTGGTGCCGGAGCACAGCTTCATGGACACGTGGTGGTACTGATGTACCTGACTGCCGAGGAGGAGAGGATACTGAGGGGCGAGGAGGGGGAGGCCAAGGCCAAAGCGCTGGAGGTGATAGTTAAGGTCGGCGAGGCCCTGGGGGCCGAGAGGCTCCAGCCCATAGTCCACGCCCACGTCTCGGGGGTCTCCTACAACAACATAGGCGAGCCCGGCAGGAAGTTCATAGAGGACCTGGCCAACATGGGCGCCAGGTTCTCGGTGCCCACCACCGTTAACCCCATAGGCTTTGACCTCGAGGCCCCCGGGGCCTTCGACCTCATATCAGCTGACAGGGAGGTACTTGAGGGGCAGAGGGCCATAGTGAGCGCCCTTCACAGGATGGGCGCGTCGCTGACGCTCACCTGCACCCCATACTACATACCATCCGTCAGGGGGCTGAGGCCGGGCCAGAGCGTGGCCTGGGGCGAGTCGAACGCGGTGGTCTATGCAAACAGCGTGCTCGGCCTGAGGACCAACAGGGAGGGAGGGCCGGTGGCCCTGATGGCGGCCATAGCCGGCAGGACCTACTACTACGGGATGCACGTGCCCGAGCGCAGGAGGCCGAGGGCTGCCTACAGGCTTGAGGCCCCCGAGGGCTACAGGCTTGACTACGCCAGGGCGGCAGTGCTCGGCAGGGTGCTCGTCAGGCTCCACCGCCTCGAGGGGCCGCCGCTGCTGGACGCCAGAGTTGACAGGGAGACGTTCAAGGAGCTCGGGGCGGCCGTGGGCGCAGAGGGCGACATAGCCATGGTCTTCGTCCCCGGCCTGACGCCCGAGGAGCCCCCAGGCAGGCTTGAGGAGGTGGTGTCAATAGACTACAGGGACGTGGAGGCCGAGCTCGAGTCAATGAGACTTGACGACGTGGACCTGGTTTACGTGGGGTGCCCCCACGCCTCGGCGGAGGAGGTCGAGGCCCTGGCCAGGGAGCTCTCGAGGCTTAAGCCCAGGGGAAACAGGCCCCAGCTGCTCATAACGACGTCAAGGGAT
Source organism: Acidilobus sp. (assembly GCF_049973875.1). Classification (NCBI taxonomy): domain Archaea; kingdom Thermoproteati; phylum Thermoproteota; class Thermoprotei; order Acidilobales; family Acidilobaceae; genus Acidilobus; species Acidilobus sp. The sequence continues at coordinate 79,530 of NZ_JBMFJI010000004.1, read as the reverse complement.
GAGGAGAGGCGCATAAGCCCCGAGGCCATGGAGGTGCTCAGGGAGTACGGGGCCGTGGTGCTCAGGGACACCTGCCTTATAGTGTCGAAGCTGCGGAGGGAGGGCCTCAGGGTGGCGACCTACAGCTACAAGGCCATGTTCTACCTCTCGAGGCACGGCCTCAGGGTTGGCCTTGAGCCCATGGAGGATCTGGCCAGGAGGCTGGGCTCGGAGGCGTGACCATGGAGCTCAGGGGAAGGCAGCTGGTGCCCGGCAGGGCGATTGGCAGGGCCGTGGTGATGGACGCGCTCAGCTTCTACGGTGACGTGGACCCCTACACCGGCAGGACCGCTGACGGCAGGAGCGTGGCCTCGAGGGTCATAGTGGCTAGGAGGCCCAGGGGGAGCACAGTGGGCAGCTACGTAATCTACGCCCTTAAGGCCAACGGGGTGGCCCCGGCCGCCATAGTGATGTCTAGGGTCGACCCCATAATAGTGGCTGGGTGCGTGCTGGCCGGCATACCCCTGGTCGACTCCATACCTGAGGACCAGCTCTCCGAGGTGAGGGATGGGGACCTGGTGGAGCTTGACGGGAGCGGGGTCGTGAGGGTCAGGAGGACAGCTCCGTGACCTCCTTGAGGAGGTCCTCGTCTATCTTCTTGTACCTCTCGAGGCTTCCAACGTCAACCCACGGGCCGTCGTATATGTAGGCCTTGACCTTCCTGCCCGAGCTTATCATGGCCGGTATCAGGTCTCCCATTATGTCAAAGGAGGTGCCCAGCTGCCCCTCGTACTCCTCAAGCAGGCTGGGCCTTATTGTGAGGACGCCTATGGTGACCTTCATGTTGACCCACGGCTTCTCCTTGAGGCTAACCACGTCATTCTTGTCGTTGACCTCGGCCACTCCCACCGGGACCTGGTAGCTGTTGGCAACCACTAAAAGCGCGTCGGCGTCCTGCCTGACGTGCTCTTTGACCAGGCTGCTGGCGTTTATGGGAGCCAGTATGTCACCGTACCACACAACTATGGGGTCGCTGTCGAGCAGGTGGTGCTTGTAGGCCTTGAGCAGCGAGCCCCCGGTGTTCTTGTACTTGTCGTCGTCTATGCTGTAGTCTATCTTTATGCCAAACCTGTCGCCGTAGCCGAAGTAGTTCCTCACGTACTTCCACTTGTAGTTGACGAGGAAGACGACGTGGCTCACGCCGCCCTTTATAAGGACGTTAACTATGTGGTCTGCCACGGGCTTCTCCTCGGGGCCCAGCGGTATCATCGGCTTCGGTATGAGGTCCGTGTACGGCCTGAACCTCGTGCCCTCCCCTCCTGCCAGGATGGCTGCCGTGAGGGACAAGCGGTTCCCCCACGTTTCTGTGGTTAACTCATTCTTTTAATTTCTTAGGCGGCCCTGGCCCTGGGCTTCAAGTCTTGAATGTCCCAGAACTTCGCTAATTATTAGATAAATATTTATCTGTAGCTTGCCTCGGGCCCGTGAGGGGACCTGCATGAATATCAGGACCAGGTCGCTGCTGTTCACGTCCCTAGCCCACTTCCTAAATGACAGCTTTCTGATCACCGTGTCGATACTGATAACCTACTATATAGACATGCGCGTGTCGCCGGCCTTCCTGGGCGGCATGGCTGCCCTGGTCAACGTGCTCTCGGGCCTTGCCAGCCCCCTGATAAGCAACAGGGCCGACAGGGCGGGGAGCCACGTCACGCTCATGACGGTAGGCTTCGTGCTCATAGGGGCCTCCATGGCATCCTTCGCTGGGACCTTCGTGTACGGGGGAGCTACAAGGCTCGCGCTGATAGGCCTCGGGTCCGTGCTGCTGGGCCTCGGGCTCTCCTTCTACCACCCGCTGGGGGGCTCAATACTTCAGTACTCGTACGAGGGCCAGGCGGGGAGGGCCCTGGGCATAAACGGCTCCGCCGGCAGCGTGGGCAGGGCGATATTCCCCATGGTGATGACCATAGCTATAGCCTACCTTGGGGGCAGCGAGGCCCTGGCTATAATAGCAGCATACGTCTTCATACTGGCGGCCATTATAAGCCTGGGCCTTCACGGCCTCAGGATGCCAGCGACCAGGGAGAGCGCGGCCAGGTCGTTTTCAAGGCTCTCCCAGTACAGCTACCTCCTTGTGCCCCTTACGGCCATAGCGTTCATCAGGGCCATATTCATGACTGGGGTGATGACGTACGTGCCGACCTACGTTGAGCACCTCGTGAGGTCAAGGATACTCATGGGCGTAATAGTAACCACGTCATACGCGACGGCCATAGTAGGCCAGCCGCTGTTCGGGTGGATGGTCAGCAGGTACGGGGGCAGGAGCGTCATCATACTGACGACCCTGGCCTCCACGGCCCTCTACATAGCGTTCCTGTTCATGCGCAGCCCGGTAACGATAACCACGCTGCTCGGCCTCTACAGCTTCTTCGCCATGAGCGGCTTCCCGGTGCTGCTGGGCTACGTCTCAGAGGTGGTGGACAGGAGCGTGAGGGCCCAGGCGAACTCGATAGTCTGGGGCATAGGCAACACGGTGGGAGGCTCCGTGGGCGCCCTGCTGGGAGGCTTCATACTTCAGGGCGATGGGCTCCTCGGAATGACGCCGCTTGAGGCGACCATGTGGGCCTTCGCGGCCTTCGCGGTCATATCATCAATAATGCTGGTGATGCTGCCGAGGGGGCCTAAGGCACAACAAGCACGTCAGCCTTAGTGGACTTGCCCGCGACCTTGTGGGTCACACTGCCGAGGACCAGCCTCTCAAGCCTCGAGAGCCTCCTCCTGCCGAGGACTATCAGGTCGCAGCCGTTGACCTCAGCATAGCTAACTATGGTGTCGCCCGGGTCGCCCGTGAGCACCTCAAACCTCACCTTGTAGCCCTCAGCTGAGAGCTTGGCGGCAAGGTCCGAGAGCCTCTTCCTGGAGGACTCTATTATGAGCGAGAGGTTGACAGCGTCTGGCACCACGATCTCCCCGAATGCCATGGAGCTTGGAGGTATGACCGTCAGGAGGCAGAGCTCGCTGTTGAAGCTCTTAGCAAGCTCGAGCGCCCTGCTGAGCGCCTTCTCGCCGCCCTCGCTGCCGTCGTAGCCAACGAGTATCTTCTTATACACCTGGCCCACCACGTGCTTGTTATTGAAGTTTAGATTTTATAAACGTTAGGAGGCAAAGTGTCAGAGCGGCCCGATGAAGAGCGCTGCAAGCGTGACTACCGATGATCAAGGCCTGTGTTGCAGAGGGCCTTGGGCTTAAAGCCGATGAGGAGGTCGATAGGTCTGAGCTGGTGAGGACGCTGTCCCCGGCTGAGGCGCTAAATTGAGGCCCTTATGAGGCTCACGGCAAAGCCTGCCAGTATGAGGCTCATGAACTTGTCTATTAGCAGGGCGCCGTGCTTTCCGAGGAGCCTCATGAGCCTCTCGCCGAAGTAAAGTATGACGTAGGCAAGGGCCGCGTTTATCAGCACGCTGGCTATGGCCACCGGGTAGCCGTAGACGTACCTGAAGTAGAGCGCCGTGGATATGCTTCCCGGCCCTGCCAGGAGGGGGGTGGCCAGGGGCACTATGGCCTGCTTCTCTATGGACTCTGGGCTGCTCGGGGCGCCTATCTCTATGTCGAAGAGGCTTGATATGGCGTACACGAGCAGTATTATGCCGGCGGCTATCCTGAAGTCGCTCAGAGTCACCCCCAGGAGCTCAAGCACGTAGTCGCCAATTATTATGAACGCCAGCAGCATGAAAATGGCCGAGTATATCAGCGTCCTGAGGAAGCCTCCCCTCCTCTCAAGGGGAAGCTTCTCGACGGTGCTCACGTAGAAGGGCACCACAGAGAACGGGTCGAGGACTATGAAGAGAGTTACGACTGCCTCGCCCAGGCCGAAGAGCTCCCTGCCGAGGCTCATCAACCTTCCTTCTCCTCTTCCCCTTCGCCCTCCTCTATGCCCTCAGGCCCCTCCTTCTCTGTAGTTATGTCTTGGGCCTCCGCCTCAAGCTCAGTTCTGACGTCCTCATTTATGTAGGGGGCCAGGAGGTAGATCTTGTACTCAACGTACTTGTCCTCGCTCACCATGTGGTTCTCAAAGCTTATGGTGTACACCGGGAAGCGGGCCACCGCCTTGTCCTTGGTCCTCCCAAGGCCTCCGAGCTCGCCCAGGTCCCTGAAGAGGTCCACTATCTCAGGCTTAAGTGGTAGGGGGAGCTCCAGCTCCCTATCGTCCTTAAGCACTATGAAGTCGCTGGTGGCCGGGTCCCACTCATTCATGGCCTCGAGGGCCTTCCTCTTCACGACCTCCTTTAGGTCGCCGTCAACTATCTCGCTCTGGACCACCTTGCCCCTCTCGGCCCTTATTGAAAGCACCTTCAATCCTTTCAGCCCACAGGTCTGGCTGCAGCTCTGCTTAAAAGCAAAGCTGGGGTGCCTAAGCCGAGGATATCCGCTTGGGCCCGAGGGCCTCAAGGAAGCTGGGCTACGCCTCGCTGGCGGTGACGGTGGCCGTCTGGGGCACTGCCTACCCAATAATAGACGTGGCCGAGAGGTACGTCTCCCCGGTTGCCCTGGCGGCCCTCAGGACCCTGGTAGGGGGCGCCGTGCTGGCGGCCATATCAAGAAGGCTAATCATCAACAGGAGGACCCTGGTCGCAGGTTTCATAAACATAGGGGCATTCCTGATCCTCCTTAACCTCTCGATAGTTCTCTCCCCAAACCCCTCGTTGGCAGCGGTCATGATCTACGCCCAACCGCTCTTCACGGCGATAGCGACCCCCTACGTTCTGCACAGGAAGATCAGCGGCCTTCAGTACGCGGGGGTCCTCATAGGCATGGCCGGGATAGGGGTCCTGACCGCGGTTGACTCGCGGGGCCTAAACATGGGCTTACTTCTGGGCCTGCTGGGTGCCATCCTTTGGTCGGCGGGCACCATGTACTTTGAGAAGTACGTCGCAAGCGACGCCACGGATCTTGTAGGGGCCACCGCCTTCATGTCGCTGGCCTCAACCCCCCTTGTGCTGGCCTTCTGGCCCCTGGGAATGTACATTAAGTTGACCCTGGAGTCCATAGTGATGATCGTTTACATAACCCTGGTTATTCAGGCCGTGGGCTGGCTCACCTGGTTTTACGGGGTCAGAAGCCTGGGAGGCGTCAGGGCTGGCGCGTTCTCAATGGTGACGCCGGTGATAGCCATAGCCTCAACGGCCCTCCTCCTCGGAAAGGTCCTCGCGCCCACAGAGGTGGCGGCCTCGGCAGCAGTGATATTAGGCGCTACGCTGGTTCAGCTGGCCTAGCGATAAAGGAGGGGAGGGAGAGAAAAGGAGGAGGGCAGGGCTTCGTTAACTTGTTGGCACAAGGTCGTGGGCTCACTCGATGGGTAGCCCCTTCTCCTTAATCTGCCTGAGGTCCTTGGTTTCGTAGGCAGTGTAGACCCCTATGAAGTAGACGGCCAGCGAGACCAGGGCCGCCAGGAGGTAGTCCCACGGGTAGGGCACTATGGGCTCTGGCAGGGGTCCCAGCGACCCTATAAATGATATTATACCCATCACTATGTTGAAAATCACTAGCCAAACGGCGCCCTTTACGTCCGGGTGCCCCTTGCTGGCAGCCCACAGCGTCGCCAAGGAGCCCACCTGAATGAGCGAGATCGCAGTCCAGTAGATCGCAAAGCCCTCAAGCCCCATGTTATTAAGCTTCAAGTAATAGGCCGCTATTGCGGCTGCTGAAGAGGCCCAGACGATGCCAGCGAAGGACCACGCGAAGCTCCTTGAGAGCTTTAGCTCGCCCCTGTAGGGGCCCAGCACCAGCAGCGGAAGGCCCACCACCACGAGCTCTATTATGACGTTAACCAGGCTCCAGCCCGACCAGTAGACGAACATGGCGGCCACTATGAAGGACGCCGGGTACACTGTGTACCAGAGCGGCGGCCTGTAGGACCTCTTCAGGTCAGGGGCGAGCCTCCTCAGGGCGTGGTTGGTGACGCCGACCGTGAGGTAGTTATAAACAGTCGCCAGGGCCGAGATCGACATTATTTCATACCACGTGGGGAACGGAAGCAGGAAGACTACGGCTATTATGGTCGAAACAATTAGGGCTATCCAGGGAGTCCTGAAGCCCTCGTGTATGTCTGCGAAGAACTTAGGTATGTAGCCAACCCTTGACATGCCGTAGAGGTTCCTGCCGCTGGTGCCCACGTAGGCCGCCAGGGTGCCAGCTGGCGACACCACCGCGTCTATCAGCAGGAGCACAGCAAAGCCCGCCAGTATTGGAACTCCAGTGGCCACCAGCTCAGAGTAGAAGGGGTGCGGCCCCCAGCTGCTCTGGCTTAAGGCCGTCCAGTTCCCGAAGGGCACGCCGGCCGCGGACCAGTTTATGCCGCCCAGGAAGGCCAGCTGCAGCAGCACGTAAATTACTATGGTGACCACGAGGGCCAGCAGCGTCCCGAGCGGCACGTCCCTCTGCGGGTTCCTGGCCTCGCCGGCATATTCAAGGCCCTGCGTGAAGCCCTCGTAGGCGTAGACTATGCCGGTGGTTATCATGCCGCTGAACACCGCTGCAGTGCCGAAGGGGAAGAACCCCTTAGGCGCGCCGACAACGTTAGACGGGTGGAAGTAAAGGGCCAGGAGGAGCAGGAAGGTCAGCGTTGGTATTATGAGCTTCCACGCCGTAATTACCCTGTTAAACCAGCCAAAGACGTGGACGCCGACAAGCTGAAGGGCGAAGAACACGAGTATGAGGGCCGCGGCCAGCGCCACCCCCGCCGGCGTTAGTAGCCCCAGCTTAGAGTTCCAGGCCCACGGCATGTAATAGCTTCCATACTCCACCACGGCCACGGCCTCTGAAGATACCGTGGTAACCCACGGCATGTAATAGCTTCCATACTCCACCACGGCCACGGCCTCTGAAGATACCGTGGTAACAGCGCCGACAAAGTAGGCCCACGCCAGCATGTAATTACTGATGGTGCCGTGGGTGTAGTGGTTGTACCTGGCCAGCGAGCCGCTGAAGGGGAAGAGGCCCCCGAGCTCGGCGAACCCAAACACCATGATCGCAAAGAAGAGCCCGGCCAAAATCCATGAGAGCAGCGACGCAGGGCCCATGACGCCAGAGGCGCCCAGGGCGCTGAAGAGCCATGACGAGCCTATCATGCCCGTGATGCCTAACATGAAGATGTCCAGGAGGGTCAAGGACTTCCTGAGGGTAGGCTGGGCTACATCCCTGCCCTCAGGGCCTCCGCCGGCGCTACCTCCTCCACCTGACGCAAGCTATCACCACTTTTATAGCCAGCCCTCTGAGGCGTGAGAATAAAAAGGTTTCCTAGACGGGGTACAGGTTCTAAACAGTATCATGGCAGTAATGTAGTGGGATTTAAGATATAGACCCCCTGCCTGCCGAGGTCTAGGACTGCAGTAGGGCGGCTTAATAAGCTGCCCAGCTGAAGCCGCCAGAGGCCTGCACGGCATTCTGCATATTATTTTCCTTGGACCCCTTAGAATGGGACCCAGTATGGTGTTTCCATTCAAGAGCGTTGAGGACTTTAAGATAAGCCTGACCGAGGAGCACGAGCTCTTCAGGAAGTCCGTGAGGGAGTTCGTGGAGAAGGAAGTAATGCCAAGGTGGAGGGAGATAGAGGAGAGCAACAGGATACCGCCAGAGATATTCAAGGCAATGGCGGAGCAGGGCCTGACAGGCGTTGGCATACCTGAGGAGTACGGCGGGCAGGGCGGCGGCCAGCTGATGACAGCGATAGCCATGGAGGAGATAGCGAGGGCCGTGCCAAGCCTGGCGGTAGCTATTGGGGTTAACCACCTCTTTGCCGTTCCAGTGCTGGAGTTCGGAACAGAGGACCTGAAGAAGAAGTACGTGACCCCCATTGCAAGGGGTGAGAGGAGGGGGGCCCACGCCAACACCGAGCCCAGCGGGGGCAGCGACGTGGCGGGCATACAGTCAAGGGCTGTTAAGGAGAACGACCACTACGTAATAAACGGCAGGAAGGTCTTCATAAGCGCCGCCGGCGAGGCAGACTACCTCCTAGTGTCAGCCAGGACGAGCCCGCCGCAGGAGGGCAAGAGGTGGTGGGGCATAACCACCTTTGTGGTAGAGAGGGACTGGCCCGGGGTCAAGATAGGGCAGCAGTTCAGGGTGATAGGCATGAGGGGCGAGCAGCCCTACGAGGTGGTCCTGGATAACGTCAAGGTACCGGCAGAGAACGTAGTTGGCAAGGAGAACGAGGGCTTCAAGGTGGTCGTCACCACCTACGACCACACAAGGATAGGCATAGCTGCCCAGGCCGTCGGCATAGCCCAGGCGGCGTTTGAGAAGGCGGTCAACTACGCCCTCCAGAGGGAGCTGTTCGGGCAGAGGATAGTCAACTTTGAGATGATAGTTGAGAAGCTGGCAGACATGTACATAAGGCTCGAGGCCTCAAGGCTCCTGACCTACTGGGCGGCCAGCCTGGCCGACCAGGGAAGGCCTGAGTACACGATAGCGGCGAGCCTGGCCAAGACGTTTGCCTCGGAGTCCGCCGAGTGGATAGCCAGGCAGGCCGTGCAGATACACGGAGGCTACGGCGTTGACTTTGAGACTGGCCTCGAGAGGTACCTGCGCGACGCCATAATAACTACCATCTATGAGGGCACAAACGAGGTCCAGAGGCTGACCATAGTGAAGGAGATGCTGAGGCAGGCCTTCGGGCTGAGGATATGACTAGGGCCTTCCCGCCCCCTCCTTAATGCTCCCGAAGATCTGCCTCAGCACCTTCCCAGGAACCTTGAAGACCTCGGAGGCTATCTTCACGATGTACCTGTCGCTGGGCACAGCCTCCCTGCCCCTGCCCAGCTGTATTGCGACCGCCTCCTTGAAGGCCTCCTTCGTGAGCCTGTCCCTCACGGAGCCCTGCTCTATTGCCATGGCTACCTTGAAGGCCGAGTAGAACTTGAGGAACCTGTTAACGTCATCAGTTCTCTCGGGGAACGCAGCCGATATGGCGTCGCTCAGCTGCTTCATGTAGGAGTCATCAGCGAAGCCAAAGTAGACCTTGGTCAGGCCTATCCTGAGAATCCTTGCAACGGTGTTGCCGTCTACAGCGCCAAGCAACATGAGCACCTTGTCTTTCGCGTTCACCCCCTCAGCGACAAGCATGGAAGCGGCCTGCTCCAGCTTAACCTCAAGGTTGAAGAGGGAGTCGAACTGTTCGGGGTACTGCTCGTCAAGCCCCATGCCATATTTGCCCATTACGTAGAGGCTGGTCAGCTCCTTGTCATAGAGGTCGGCCGGGTCGGCCGAGCCCTTGATGGGCGTAATCTTGAGGCTCTCGTACTCCCTCCGGAGCAGCTCTATGGCGCCCTGCCTGTCGACCTGCTGGCCTGAGTCCCACATGCTTATTATGTTGTTCCACGCGTTCATCAAGGCCTCTGACCTAACCTTGTTGGTTCTGCCTTTCGTGGCCCATCACCGCCAGCGTTATCCCATAACCCTGTGTTTGCTGAAAGCTATATTCATTTAACTTTTCACCGCCAGTCGCTCACTAGGCCGGGTCGGCTTTGGGCAAAGCGCCTGAGTTTAAAGTGAACTTCGTTAGGTGCAGCAGCCCTGAGGAGTGCCTGAGGGCCTGCGGGGGCAACCGCCTTATTGAGACGACCCCAGAGGTGCTTCTGAAGATAGCTGACAGGATAGCCAGGGACTGCGCTGTCCTGGTCGCGTGGGGTGAGGGTGATGGGCCTGCTTGACGACGCGTTAGATGAGCTTGCCGGCGACAGCACCTACAGGAGGGCCTGGTACCTGTTCATTATAGCCTTTGGGGCGGTGGCCATCTTGGTGGCCACGTTTTACAAGGAGATAATAAGCAGCTACGTAGGCCAGTACCTGCTGAACCAGACGCAGAGCATAAGGAGCATAGTGAGCTTTGTAAATACGTCGTCGCCCTACTTTTACGCCGCCCTGCCGGGCATAATATTTGCTAAGAACTCCTTAACGGATATAATGGACTTCGTCCTCATGATAACCATAGTTTTTCCGATATTTGTGGTAGTGCTCAACGGGGGCCTTGTCGGTTTCATCAGCGTCTACACGCTGCCGATTCACGGCAGCTCGCTCGCAATATTCTACTTCCTGGCGCCGCACGGCGTTATAGAGATACCGGCGTTCTCGCTGGTGGCATCATCCATGGTCCTCATCTTTAAGCGGGGCCTGAGCAGGGCCTACTCCGTGGCGTTCTCGATGTTGGTGCTCTCGGTGCTGCTGCTGGTGGTTGCAGCACTGATGGAGTCAAGCGTAACAATATTGACAGGCTCCTTCGTGCAGGCCCTCACCAACGCCACCCTCGGTGCTATGCCTTGAGCTGGTGCCATACACTTTTGGCGCTGCTCCTGTTGGTCATGCTGATAGGTAACAGCTCCGTGGCTCTTCAGAACTCCACGATAACACTTGCATCGCCCCAGCTGGCAGCTCTAAGGGTTGACGGCGTTGAGGTCACATATGTTAGCCTTCCGGCCGGCAGCTCTAAGATAACAACTTATTACCAGGCCAGCGGCCTAGTTCTCATAACCATCTCCAACACGTCCCTCAGGCTCGTCAACGTGAGCCCCACATACGTTCAATCGCTTGGGGGTTGGACCGCTGACGTGACGCTGTGCGTGAACGGCAGCAACGCCTCCCTGGCGGGGATCTGGCAGGGCAGCTCCTATGTAAATGTCAGCGGGGTCCCTGGCCTTGAAAGCATTATAAATGAGTCCAGGGCGAGCTGCGGCCACATAGTCGAGTTTGAGGGTAACCTGCCAGAGTTTCAACTCATAACATACTTCACTAACTCGACGTGGCTCTCAGTCCTGCTGAGGGGCGACGGCTGGTACGCCGATATAGTACTGGGGGGCTTAATGAACAGCCCTTCTGCCCATCATACGCAGCCTCAGGGCCTGCCGCCGCCCATATACGTAAGTTCAGGCAGCGGGGGCGGGGAGGCCCCAGGCAAGGGCCTGCTGGAGGGGCCCTACGTTCTGTTAATAATCTCCCTGCTGGCCCTAACTACCTCGTTGGTGGTCGAGCGTGGGCATAGATGATGCCATAAAGGCCTTCAAGGACGGCAGGCCCGTGTTAATATATGACTCGGACTCCAGGGAGTCTGAGGTGGACCTTGTATACCACGCGTCCTCGGTGACGCCGGATGCCATATACACCCTAAGGACCATGGCTGGGGGCCTCATATGCTTCGCCACCAGGTGGTCAATAGCCAGCTACCTCGGGGTGCCCTGGGGTGACGACCTTATAGCATCGGTTCCGGCACTGAGGCCCCTGACCGAGAGGAAGCTGTTCTACGGCGACAGGCCGGCCTTCACCATATGGGTGAACCACATGTCGGTGAGGACGGGCATAAGCGACGTGGACAGGTCGAGGACTGTGAGGGAGCTCTACGAGGTCGTTAAGATGTTCGTCTCGGGCGACAGGGAGGGGGCGAGGAGGAAGTTCCTGGGGGAGTTCCAGGCCCCCGGGCATGTTCCGCTCCTCGCGTCGAGGGGGCTCAGGAACAGGAGGGGGCACACGGAGCTCAGCATAGCGTTGGCAACGCTGGCAGGCCTTGAGCCCGCCACCACCTTCGCTGAGATGCTTGACCGCGGCCCCTCCCTGAGCCTTGAAAAGGCCAGGGCTATCGCTGAGAGGGAGGGCCTGGCTCTGGTGAGCGGCAGGGAGGTGATGGAGGCCTGTGAAGGGGTCGAACTGTGTTGGAGTGATTGACACAACGTTCTCAAGGGTCGACATGGGCTCCGTGGCCGAGGAGGTGCTGAGGGAGGAGCTCCCTGACTACAGGATAGTAAGGTACACAGTGCCAGGCATAAAGGACCTCCCAGGGGCGGCCCGCAGGCTCATAGACATGGGGTGCGACGGCATCATAACGCTTGGCTGGGTCGGCGCCTCCCAGGTGGACAAGTACAGCTACATAGCCATGAGCGTCGGCCTCGTTATGCTCTCGGTGCTCACGGGGAAGGTCATAGTCGACGTGACTGTCCACGAGGACGAGTCCCAGGACCCAAGGGAGCTCAAGGAGATAGCTATAAACAGGGCGAGGGCCCACGCGGAGAACCTGGTGAAGCTCCTGACGGGAGGCCTTGACGCGCTCAGGCCGTGGGCCGGCCAGGGGGTTAGGCAGGGAAGGCCGAGCGTGGGCCCCCTATGAGGCCCTCCTGAGGCCGCTGTACCTTATGAGCATCTTCGTCAGCTCGCTCACCCTGTAATAGACGTGGTGGGTCCTGGTCTCAGGCTTTGGCTTCGCCTTCCTGTGGGAGGCCTTTATGACCTTCTCCTTTACCTTGACAACGAGGCCCAGGGCCTCAAGCCTGTCCAGCAGGTCCACGGTGTTGCAGGGGGTGTCGCCGACAACCTTGGCCAGCGTGCCCGCGTGCTCGTTCTCAACCTCAAAGAGGAAGAGGAGAAGCTTGAGCACGTTCCTGTGACCCGTCAGGTGCTCGAAGTACTTGCAGAGCTCCTGGGGGTCGTGCATTAGGCCCCTCACGAGGCCCTCCCCCTCCCTGCTCAGCTCATAGTAGACGTGGTGCTTGTGAACCTCGTCGGAGAGCTTGAACCTCGCCTCGCTGCGCTTTATTGATGAGCCCCCCATCCTCCTCTGTATTAGGCCGGCCGTCTCAAGCCTGTCAAGCTCATCAACGACCTTATCTATTGGGACCTCTATTACCTTAGAGATGGACCCTGCGTAGTCCACGTTGGCCTTCTTCAGGTGAAACAGTATGTAGAGCGAGAGGGGGCTCAGCGACATCAACTTGCTGCCCACTTCACCGCCCTTGTCGGCGTCCCCCTGCGCGGCCTCGCACCTCCACGCGGTTAGGTAGCAGGCCCAAGGGCCTTTAAGCTAGCTGACGGGGATAGCCTTGTGGAGGCCCAGGGCTTGGAGGTCTACGTTGGGACCTCTGGCTGGCTCTACGACTGGAACGAGGACGGCAGCCTTGACTGGTACGTGGACAAAAGCGGCCTTAACGCCGTGGAGCTCAACGCCTCGTTCTACAGGTTCCCATTCCCGTCGCAGGTGAAGGGCTGGGCCAGGAGGGGCTCGGGCCTCAGGTGGTCCATCAAGGTGAGCAGGCTAATAACTCACGTGCACAGGCTTAACGAGAGGGCCCAGGAGATCTGGCTTAAGTTCAGGCAGCTCTTCTCCCCAATGGATAACATAATAGACTTCTACCTCTTTCAGCTGCCCCCTAACTTCTCCTTTAATGAGCAGAACCTGGGGAGGCTGAGGGACTTCCTGGCCAGGGCAGGGCTCGGCCCGAGGGCTGCCCTCGAGTTCAGGCACAGCTCATGGTTCACCGATGAGGCCATCGAGGAGGCAGAGAAGCTGGGGGCCACGTTCGTGTCGCTGGACTCCCCGCTCGGGGTGATAATAAGGAGCTTCAATGACATTGTCTACCTTAGGATGCACGGAAGGAGCGCCTGGTACGCTCACAACTACAGCGAGGGGGAGCTCATGGAGGACGTTGGCATCATAAGGTCCCTCAGGCCAAGGAAGGTCTACGTCTTCTTTAACAACGACCACTGGATGTTGGACAACGCCAGGTTCATGCTCTCAGCCCTTAGGGCCCTTTGAGAGGAGCCTGGAGGCCCCCGATATATTTGATGCGTCGTCAGAGTAGACGGAGAGGCCCCCGGCCTCGTCAATGTAGGCGCCGCAGAACCTGCAGAAGCCGTCCCTGAGCTCAGACCCACATATAGGGCAGGGGTTCCTCGTCGCCCTGCTGGGCATCGGGAGCCCGAGGGACAGCCTCCTGCCCAACAGGTAGGCGTGAGGCCTTGAGGGCACCAGCACGCCAGTAAGCGAAGTGAGCCTCCTGACGTCATCATCCCCCACCAGGGACGACATAAGGCCCAGCAGCTGCTCCGAGCCGCTGCCCCTGGTTATGGGGTCCTTCCTCCTCCAGGCCACCAGGCTGAGGCCCTTGAGCTCCAGGACCCTCCTCATGAGGTACTTTCCGTAGGTGGTTCCGTTAACATCCCTGACGTCGCACCCCTCGTTAAAGGCCTCCCGCGAGATCGCCTTGGCCTCGTCGCTGTAGAGGGGCAGGAGCACGCTGACGCCGAGCTGGGCTGATATGGGGACCGAGTTGAAGAAGGCGCTGTTAGCCACCCTGCTGAGCCAGCCGTCAAGGTAGTTCCTGTCCCTGCCGAACAGGAAGTCATAGCCAATGAACAGTTCATCCCCTCCGTCGCCTGTCGCCACGCACCTGCAGCCGAGCTCCTTGGCCTTCCTGAGCCCGAGGCACACGGCGCTCCCCGAGACGGCCTCTATGGGGTCTATAGTAACCATCGACCTCAGGACGACGTCGACGCACTCAAGGGCCTCCTCGGGGGTCGGCCTCACCTTAACTAGGTCAAGCCCCAGCACCTTGGAGATGTACTCGGCGTATGGCTCGTCGGCGGACCCCTGAAAGAGGACTGTGATCAGCTTAGGCCTCAGGCCCGCCTCAACGGCTGCGAGGGTGACAAAGCTGGTGTCTATGCCGCCGCTGAACAGCACGCAGTCGCAGGAGCTCCTCCTGAGCAGGTCCCCCACGCTGCTGAGGAGCCTGAGGCCCAGGGCCTCGCAGCTCAAGCTGGCTTCACTTCCGCGCTCAGGCGCGCAGCAGGGCTAAAATAATAGCCTCAAGGCTCACCATGAGCGTCGCCGCCGCTGTGGCGACCCTGACCGACCTCCTTATGTCCTGGGATCCCGGGAGCCTGCCAAACTCAGGGCAGAGGGTGTAGGAGCCCCTCTTCTCCAGGGTAACTCCAAGGCTTCCAGCCATGGCTGACATTGGCGCGCCGGCGTTCAGGCTCTCGGTCAGCCCTGAGCACGAGGCCCATGCGGCCGCCGCCCTCCTGGCGAACCTCGCTGAGGCTATGACTATCAGCGCGGCCGTGAGCCTCGCAGGTATGTAGTTAACTATGGTATCAGCCCAGGCGCTCGTCCACCCCACCTTCAGGTGCTCGGGGTCCTTGAACCCCAGCGCCCCGTCCAGCGTGTTGACGAGCCTCTGGGCCAGGGCCCCCAGGGGTCCAAGGACTGCGTACCAGAGGAGGGGAGAGACGAAGCCGTCGTTGAGGCTCTCAGCCAGGGACTCTATGGCAGCTGACGCCACGTGGCCCGCGTCCTCCACGCTCAGGTCCCTCCTCACTAGGCCCTGGGCGAGGGCCCTGGCCCTGCTCAGGTCCCCCTCCTCAAGCGCCCTGCCAGCGCCGCTGACCTCGTCTATGAGAAGCCTCAGGGAGGCTGAAGTCTTAGTTATGTAGCCCGCCACTATAACCCACGCGATGGGGCTGAGCCTGTATGCCAGGTAGAGCGCCGCAGCGTAAGCTGCCAGGT
This sequence comes from Acidilobus sp., assembly GCF_049973875.1. Lineage (NCBI taxonomy): Archaea > Thermoproteati > Thermoproteota > Thermoprotei > Acidilobales > Acidilobaceae > Acidilobus > Acidilobus sp. Next base: position 64,229 of record NZ_JBMFJI010000004.1, on the reverse strand, counting down.
GAGACGACATGACCGCAGCCCATATCATAGCTCCGCGGGCGCGCGAGGAGAACGGCCTGTAGAGCCTGAGCGCCATGAAGTATGAGGTGTGGACGGGGTGCACCATCAGCATGAAGCCGCTGTGGTAGGGGTAAACTATGTCAAGGACGAGCGCGAGGGTCAGGGCTGAGAGGAGCTCCAAGGGGCCTGGGTAAAGGAAGCTGGGTAGCATCAAGCCAGGGCACCCAGGACCAGGGCCACCACTCCGCCGACCTCTATGGAAGCGCCCATCACGTCCCCGTTGACGAAACCAAGCCTTGAGTTTGCGTCGGCTGCGAGCAGGAATCCGGCCAGCAGCGCCGCCGCACTTATGAGGCTGAACGGCCTTACGATAGCTATCGCCGTCATTATTACTATGTAGGTCAGCGTGTTCAGCAGCAGCTGCCTGTCGTCCCTAGCGGCCCTCTCAAAGCGGGAGGCCATGCCCTCGTAAGGCTCCTGAGCGCCCGTCCTGGCGGCCACGAAGGAAGCTTCCAGGGACGACACGTACGCGGCCACTATGACTGCCGGGCACCTGTAGAGGTAGTAGAACGCCGAGAGCCTGGCTGCCAGGGCTACCACAACTGCCATGATGGCAAATGAGCCCTTCCTGGGGTCCTTGAGGACCCTAACTGCCTCCTCGCCCCTGAGGCCTGAGCCCAGGACGTCGCCGTAGTCAGCCAGCCCGTCCAGGTGAAGCCCGCCAGTCACGGCAACGTGAGCTATTACCATCAGCGACGCCGCGAGCATAGGCGCTGGCCTAACCACTGAAACTGCGAGGCCTACAAGTGACACTATGAGGCCCTCCACCAGGCCCACTATCGGCACCATGTAGAAGCTCGAGGCGGCCGTCCCCAGGTCCCCAGACCCCACAGGAAGCCTGGTGAACAGGGCCAGGAGGTCCCTCAGGCCCAACCCATGACCACCTCAATGGCCTTTAAGATGGCGTCGTTCTCTGAAGGGGACCTTATCGATATCCTTGAGTAGTGGCTGTCAAGGGAGTAGAATGTGGAGGCGTCCCTGACGTAAAAGCCGTGAGCTAGCAGGGACCTCTGGAACTGGGGGTTTGGCAGTGCATGTCTTACCAACACGTATGGGGCCGAGGAGTCAAAGGCCCTGAGCCCCATGGACCTCAGGGCCGATGTGACCCTGGGCAGCTCCTGCCTGACTAACTCCTTCCCCCGTTCCACGTGAAGGGTCGTTGACTTAAGTGCAAGTACCTTGGAGAGCGAGCAGGCCGTTATAGAGTCTATGGGCCAGGCCTGCAGGGAGCCAGCTACAGCCTCGAGGGCCCTCCTGTTCGCCGTCACCATGGCCCCCAGCCTGAGGCCCGGCGACGCGAGGCTCTTAGTAAAGGACCTGAGCACTATGATGTCGTCGCGATCGCCTAGGCTGCGGCAGCTGGGGCAGAGGTCCATGAAGGCCTCGTCAACGACCATCCAGGCGCGCCTGGGCAGGGACGAGGCTATGCGATCTATGGCCTTCTCATCAGCCGCGAGGCCCGTAGGGTTGTTAGGCCTTGAGAGCACCAGCACGGCAGGCCCCCTTGCGGCCCTGGCGGCCCTGATGATGCTGTCCTCATCTAGGTAGAAGGCGCTGTCCGAGGGCCTCATCACGACCCTGACCAGCTCCAGGGACGTAGCCTTTGCAAGGAGCTCGTGGTCGCCGAAGTTGGGCTCCACCACTATAAGGCTCCTGGCCCTGAGCGAGAGCGGTATTAGGGACAGCAGCTCGGCCGAGCCGTTGGAGAGCACCACGTGGTCCTCATCAACGTCCAGGAACTCAGAGACGGCTCCTAGGAGGTTCAAGTAGTCACTTGGGGAGGGGTACCTGAGGTAGGAGCCCAGGGCGGCGCACTCGCTGACGGCCTCCCTCAGCCCAGGCGGAGGCCCCAGGGGGTTCGCCGGGGCGCTGAAGTCCAGGGCCCCCGGGGGAGCGGTCCCCCCGTGGGCTCTATTCACACCTGCTGCGGGCCTCCTCAAGGGACTCACCGTCGTTAACATTTATCACGTCCATGTCAATATCGACGTTAGCCCACTCGTCGTAGCTGTAGCCCTTGAAGACAGAGATGCCGACGTACTCGCCGCGCGCCCTCACAGTCACCACGGGCTCCGAGACCTCAAGGCTCACGCGGTAGGCCTCCTCCAGGTCCCTGGACCTCAGGCCATAAAGGTCCGCTGGAAGCACCAGCAGGGGCCTTGGCCTCACGACGTTAAGCAGCCTTCCAAGGTCGTAGCCGTAGCCGCTGCCGTCCAGCATAAGTTCAGCGAAGCTAGGCGGGAGCGCGAGCCCCCTCAGGTAGCTCGAGGACGCCGGCGACGTCACTATTAGCGCGAGCCTCGACACGGGCGAGACGGCATCAATAACGTATCTTATGAGGGGCCTCCCGCAGACGTTAACCGTGGGCTTCCAGGGGCCTCCAAGCCTTGACCCAAGGCCTCCGGCCATTATGGCCGCCACCTCAATCATGGCCCTCGCCCAGGAGCCTGTCGTAGACCCTTGAGAGGGCGGAGGCCGCCAGGGACGCTGCTATGTCGTCCTCAAACATCGGCAGCGATGCCAGCTTAAGGCCGAGCCTGTCCTTCATGGTGTCAGCCCAGTATGTGGCTGTCAGCGCCTTGAAGCCGTTTATGTAGAGGCTGAGCGCTGTGGCCAGCAGCTCGTCGGCTATAACCTTCTTGGTGTCGGCCGCGAACTCGTCGGAACCAAGGCCGGGCAGCAGGCCCTCCTGCCCCCTGATGTCGTTCTCCCTGGCGGCCACTATGAAGGCCCAGACGTTCGGGTCCTGAAGTATATGGCTGAGCTCCCGTGCAACCATCTCTTTAACCTTGCCCTCCGCCACGCCAGGCACGGGGGCCGACCTGTAGAGCTTCATGGCGTCATCGACCAGCTCCTCGAGGCTGAGGCCCAGTGCCCATGAGAGCACCTGCTCGCGGGAGGGCTTCTCTGACACGATTGCCCTGTAGACAAGGGATGCCACCTTGGAGCCTACCGTGGTCGCCTGCCCAGCCCACAGGGCGCCCGAGGGATCTAAGGTGGCGGCCACGGCTATGGCGTCGCTCACGGTGCCCGTGGCCCTCCCGCCGTCGCACCTGAGCATCAGGTCCGCCGAGGCAGCAGCCTTGGTCTCCGCCACGACCCTGAGAAGGTCTACCATGGCTGACGCCGTCAGCCTGTCGGGCACCCAGGCCACTATGTTTATAGTCGATGGCATAAGGGGGGCGTAAGTCGACCTCATGCTGTGGCATGAGGGGTGAGAGAGGCCCACTGTGGCAACGACCCCGTAGTCACCCTCAACGGCGCTCCTGTACCTGCTGACGTCGGCCGCGGTGAGCATCACTGGGTCGCTCGCGCTGAGGCCCAGGGCCCTCCTGACCCCCTCCTTGAACTTCTCGGGCCTTGAAATGTCGTCGGAGTCCGTGACTTGGTAAATTGCAACCTTCGAGGCCCTCACCAGGCCTTCGGGGTGGGCCGTGGTAAGTACGTGCCTAGGGGCGCCGAAGTTCACTATAAGGTACCTGTCGCCCAGCTCAAGCGCTGCCAAGGTTCCTTAACCTCTTGTACTCGGAGTATATGGCCGACTTAACGCTGCCCGCGTCAAATCCCATCTTGGAGGCCAAAACCATGGTGCCCCCGGCTCCGACGCCCTCCTTAACGAAGCCCCTCTCAAACATCCTCAGCCCCTCAAACGGCGAGTCTGCAAAGTCAACCTCGGATCCCTCCAGGTCCCTGACGTCGAAGGCCTCGGCTATGGCCCTTATGTTTGACGTCTCGTCGTTAAGGATCCACTTGGTTGTCCACAGCGAGACCTTACTGGTATCTGCACCAACTCCCCTGAGGATTGCAAGGACTGCCCCCATCTGGGTGCCCCCGGCCAGCACAGCCGTGGCCCCCTCCTCCATAGCCCCGAGGGCCACGCCAGCCATGGTCACGTGGACCGGGTCGCCTACAGCGTCAACTATGCTGAATATGTCTGACCCCTCGCTGACCCTGCTGAGCGCCTTAGAGACCACTTGGCGCTTCAGGTCCTTGGGGTTGTTCGGGGAGGCGCTGCTCACGTAACCCACGCCGTCCAGGCCGGCCGCGTTCATTATTGCTGCAGCCACCGTGGTCCCGCCAGGTATGGTCTCACCTATGAGGACGAGGTCGTGGCCCCTTGATATGAGTCTCCCTAAGGTCCTCGCCTCCTCAAAGAGGGACCTGGCGGTGCCCCTCGGCATCGCTGGCCTCTCGGCTATATTTTCCCCATATCTAGCGCTGGGAAGCCTCACGTGCGGCGCCTTTATTCCATAGTAGGTGCCGGCGTCAACGGCAAGGTAAGGGACCTTGGTGAGCTCAAGCGCTGCCCTGGTTATGAGCGCTGGCGTCAGCAGGCCGTCAGGAGTCATGGGGATCACGTTCATGGTCCTGGGAAGCCCAAGCGTCAGGTACTCGAGGTCAAGCGTGGGGGTGTAGAGGGTTCCCTCTGGGGAGGGGCCGGCTATGCTGAGGCCTGGGATTGTGGACGTCAGTGTTGAGCCGCCCACGTAGACAGCTATTGGCCTCAACGCTGTCCCTGGCTGGCTAGGGTAGCCAGCCATTTAAAAAGAGCCTTAGGGTAAGTGCAAAACGAGAGGTACTTACTCTATTATCATTATGTTCTCTTCAGGGAAGCCCATCCTGACGAGGATCTCTTTGACCCTTCTCCTGTGGTCGCCCTGTATCTCTATTCTTCCATCCTTATAGGTGCCGCCGGCCGCCAGCTCGCTCTTCAGCTTTGAAGCTATCTCCTTGAGGTTGAACTGCTTGCTGTCTATGCCCTCGATTACTGTGACCTGCTTGTTGAACTTCCTTACCTCAAGCCTTATCTTAATAATCTGCTGCTCTGCGTTAAGCTGCTCACAGATCTCAGGAGGCAGTCCCCCACACTCTATGTTCTCAGACATGGGTTTTTGCAGCCACCCCTCCCTCTCTTGCTGATAAGCTGTAGCTAAGGATATATACGTTTGCTGGACCGTTACCTTTAGGGTAGTCTAAGGTGTCAGAGGAGCCTGCGGGCGAGGGCGAGGCCCAGGGGACGGGCGAGTCTGGGGAGGTCGAGCTTTACGGCATTAAGCCGAGGGAGGTCTACTACATGTGCCTCAGGTGCGGCCACAAGGCCAGCAAGAGCGAGCTGAGCCAATACTACAGCATGGTGTGCCCAAAGTGCGGCTACAGGACGTTCATTAAGGTGAGGGCGCCTTCAACCATAGTTGCCCCGAGGAGGGTCTACGCTATTTAGAGGCCTTAGCCCGCGACACGTAGTGCTTAAGCATGGCCTCTATCAGTACCTTGGCGGCGAGCGCCGCCGTTCCACCTCCTGGGTCGTAGTGAGGCGAGACCTCCACCACATCCACGCCGATCAGCCTCTCGTCAACTATACGGGATACCAGGTAAAGCCCTTCGTACGGCGCGAGCCCCAGGGGCTCTGGGTTGCCGACGCCTGGGGCGTAGGCAGGGTCGAAGGCGTCCATGTCTACGGTCAGGTACGTGCTCTCGCAGTCCTTGAGGGCCGACAGCACGTTGGAGGCCACGTTGATGGGGCCCAGAGTGATGAGGTCCGAGGGCCCAAAGATGGTTATTATGTTATCCTTGGACCTGGCGAACTCGAGCTCCTCCCTTGAGAACGCCCTGGCGCCTATGTAAATTAGCCTGGGTATGTTGACCTGTTCCAGGGCCCTCCTCATGAAGGTCGCATGCCCCACCTTGAGGCCAAGGTACTCGTTCCTGAGGTCCAGGTGCGCGTCAAACATGACGACACATGGCTTCCTGTCCGCCAGGGCCTTGAGGGCGCCGAGCGTAACTGTGTGCTCGCCGCCCATCATAACTGGGAGGCCCGCCGAGGCCAGCTCCCTCACCACGGCCTCGACCCTGGCGAGGGTCTCGCCGGTGTCCCCAATAGAGACAGCTACGTCGCCCTCATCTAGGGGGGACAGGTCCTCGAGGTAGACGTCCTTTATGAAGGCGCTGTTGCTCTCGAGCCCGGCGGCCGCGAGCCTCACAGCGTCAGGGCCAAACCTGGTGCCGGGCCTAAAGCTGGTGGTCGAGTCGTAGGGGACCCCTATTATCCTGTACTTAGACTTCGGGTTACCCTCTATGCCGGCGAACTGCCTGTTAGCCGTAGTTATGTAAAGCCTCCCCAGCCCCATGCCAGTCCCCTTGGCCATGTCGCTTCAATAGATTAAAACCTCATGCACAGAGGGAACGCGGGAAGTGAACTGGATTGACCGAGGAAGACATCTATGACAAGGTAGTCGACCTCGCCAAGAGAAGGGGGTTCTTCTGGCCCAGCTACGAGATCTACGGCGGACTCGCGGGGTTCTACGACATAGGTCCATACGGACTGACGGTGAAGCGCAAGATAACAGAGGCCTGGAGGAGGCTCTTCGTGTTCAACCACCAGGACTACGTCGTAGAGATAGAGACCCCCGCGGTGGGGCCCTCCATAGTCTACGAGGCGAGCGGCCACGTGGAGAGCTTCACCGACCCTGTAGTCAGGTGTACAAAGTGCGGCAGGATATACAGGGCTGACCACCTGGTCGAGGACGCCCTTAAGGTCAGCGCTGAGGGGCTCAGCCCGGAGGAGCTGACCAGGAAGATAAGGGAGAACAACATAAGGTGCCCCGTCTGCGGGGGCGAGCTCTCGGACGTGAGCACGTTCAACCTCCTCTTCAAGACCCAGATAGGCCCCTACGAGGGGAGCGTGGGCTACATAAGGCCAGAGCTGGCCCAGGGCATGTTCGTCAGCTTCAGGAGGGTCCTTGAGACCATGAGGAACAGGATGCCGCTCGGCATAGCCCAGGTGGGCAGGGTCGGCAGGAACGAGATAAGCCCAAGGCAGGGCATGATAAGGCTGAGGGACTTCACAATAATGGAGATGGAGTTCTTCTTCGACCCCCAGAGCGACCACTGTCCAAACCTGGATAAGGTTATGGACCGCAGGCTCAGGGTCAGGCAGTACAAGGTCCGCCTTGAGGGCGGGGAGCCGCAGGAGTTCACTGTGAGGGAGCTCATAGAGAAGAAGGTCGTGGCGCACCCATGCATGGCTTACTGGATGACCGTGGGCCTCGACCTCGTTAAGTACATAGGCGTGCCCGAGGATGAGACCTTCTTCGAGGAGAAGGGGCCCAAGGAGAAGGCCCACTACGCCACGCAGGTCTTCGACCAGCTCGTCAAAACCTCAAGGTGGGGCTGGGTAGAGGTGGCGGGCTACGCCTACAGGGGCGACTACGACCTCAGCAGGCACATGAAGTACAGCGGCCAGGACCTGAGGGTTTTCGAGCCATACAAGGAGCCCCGCGTCGAGAAGGTGAGGAAAGTGCTCGTGGACCTAGCTTATGCAGGCCGCACCTACAGGTCAAGGGCAACGGAGGCGGTCAAGCTGGCCGAGTCGCTGCCCGCGGATGAGGCCGAGAGGCAGCTCAGGGAGACGGGCAAGCTCAGGGCGGGGGACTTCGAGTTCCCCGCCTCAGCAGTTAAGATAGTGGAGGTTGAGCAGAAGGTCAGCGGCAGGAGCTATATACCTCACGTGGTCGAGCCCTCCTTTGGCACCGACAGGCTGCTCTACGTGGCCCTCGAGAGGGCCTACAGGGAGAAGGAGGGCAGGGTGGTGCTCTCCCTGCCGAGGTACCTGGCGCCCGTGGACGCCGCGGTGTTCCCGCTAATAGAGGGCGAGGAGAAGCTCGAGGCCAGGGCCATGCAGCTCAGGGACCTGCTGGTCTCCGCGGGCTTCACTGTGCTCTACGACGACTCGGGCAGCATTGGCAAGAGGTACGCGAGGGCAGATGAGATAGGCGTGCCGGCGGCCTTCACGGTTGACTACCAGACCCTCGAGGACGGTACTGTGACCCTGAGGGACAGGGATACGTGGCGCCAGGTCAGGCTTAGGCTCGAGGACGCGCCCGAGGCCTTGAAGAAATTTATTTATAACTTGGTGGACATAGCTCAGCTCGGGAAGCCTGTAGAGCCTGAAGGGTAGAGACCATGAGCTCGGGTGACGAGGGTAAAGTGGACATCGGAAAGATGCTGTCTTTCATACCTCCCGCGTCTACCCTCTACTCGAAGCAGTCAAAGATACAGGAGAAGAGGGTGAAGCTCATACATGACGCTGCGGTCGAGCAGGGGACCCTAAGGGTCTCCAAGAAGTTAGCCACGGAGCTCGGCATAACTGATGAGGCTGAGATAGCCGTGGGAGGCAAGATAAGGCTCAGGCTCAAGGCAGCCATAGATGAGTCCACGGACGACGACACCTCTGTGTGGGCCAACCCTGACGAGATGAAGGAGCACGGAATAGCCGACAGGAGCACCGTGTCCGTGAGGTCCCCGAAGTGAGCGACTGCAGGGTGAACTGCAGTAACATAACTGAACTCCTTCAGTTCAACGTTAGTAGGGCGGCCCAGGCCCTCCAGGAGCACGCAGACCTCCTGGAGAGGATGAGGGGACAGCTTAACCAGTACGTGTCGCTGAGGGATGAAGAGAGGGAGGGCATGGTAGAGCAGGTGGAGGACACCATCAAGTCCATCAGGAGCGCCAGGGAGGGGGTAGAGAAGGCCGCCAGGGAGTACGAGATGCTCGTAGGGTGCTGCCTTGCAAGGGACGACTACATGGAGGCCCTCCTGGGCTACTACCTCATGGCAGGCTCAAGGAGGGAGAGAGAGCTCCTGTCGGCGGCGAGCAGGGTAGTTGACGTAAGTGAGGACATCGACGGCATTGGAAGGGTGACGAGGCTTATACAGGAAGTTCTCGTCAGCGTGTCCTCCAAGGTAAGGAGGGGCGGCTAGAGGTTAAGCCTGCTGCTGGCGTTCTGTATAACTATACTTATCAGCTCGTCGCCGCTGACGTTAACTATCGTCCCATCGTCGAGCATGAAGCTCTCCTCAGCCTCCTTGTCGCTGAACCCTATATACAGCGTGTCGCTCTGTTTGTCGTACTCTATCCACATGTTGTTGATGTCACCTATCACTAACTTCCTTGGATAGCCCTCGCCAGCCCCCTGCAATGCCTGACCCTGCCTCCCCTACTCTCAGGCTTAGTTAAATAAGGTTCAGGCCGCGATGGGAACCCAGGGCCTTTTAGATGAAGTCTTAATAAAGATAAAACATATATGAGCTAAGGAAAAGGCATAAAAATGTATACAAGTCCAGGTATTCCTAGTGATAGAGATGAGCGGAGGGCTTACTGTAGGACAGAAGGTAGTGATTGCAATACTCCTTATAATACCACTCATAGCTTACATGGCATATACAACCTATGACTTTGTCAGCCCGTCCCTTGGAGGCGTTCCGTTCTTCTACTGGTACCAGACGCTCTGGCTGGCAATATCGTCGCTCCTGTTCATCGTAGCGGCAGTCCTGTGGGAAAGGTGGCTCAGCAGGAGGTGAGAGGGCATGCTGGGCATCGCCGGCTGGGTTACGTTCTGGGCCTTCTTTGTCGTCTTCGTGTTCCTGGGCTTCTACGGGGCCAGGTGGAGGAGGGGCAACTTAGCCCAGCTGCACGAGTGGGCCCTGGCCGGCAGGAGGCTTGGAGCGTTCCTTGCATGGTTCCTCATAGGCGCCGACCTTTACACGGCGTATACCTTTGTGGCCGTCCCATCGCTCGAGTACGCCCAGGGCGCCATAGCCTTCTTTGCGGTGCCCTACGTAGCCATAACCTTCGCCGTCGCCATGCTGTTTATGGCTATGCTCTGGGACAGGTCCAGGGAGAAGGGGTACATAACGGCCGCTGACTTCGTCCAGGACCAGTTCAACTCCGTGACGCTAGCCATACTGGTTGCTGTAACGGGCATAGTGGCGGAGCTGCCCTACATAGCCCTTCAGATAGACGGCATGAGGGCCGTGCTGGAGGTCATGATGGCCGGCCTCTCAAGCGCCACAAGGATCTCTGAGATAGCGCTGGTGGTGGCATTCATAATTCTGGCCGCCTTCACCTACACGAGCGGCCTCAGGGGCTCGGCCCTCGGGGCCGTGTTCAAGGACGTGCTGGTGTGGCTTGGGGTCATATCGCTCATCGTTATAGTGCCGCTCTCGATAAATGGCGGCTTCTCCGCCGCCTTCAGCGCGGCTGCCAAGCACAACCTCATCAGCGGCGCTGAGTACCTCAAGCCCTAGTTTGCCTCAGCCTACGAGAGCCTCTTCATAGGGAGCGCGCTGGCCCTCTATCTTTACCCGCACGCGGTTAACGGCTCCCTCAGCTCGGAGTCCAGGAAGGCGCTCAGGTACAGCACGGCGCTCCTGCCCATTTACGGCATAGGACTTGCGATACTCGCGCTGCTGGGCATACTGGTTTACGCCTCCCCAGGCGCCGAGAGCCTGCTCTCCCAGTTCCCGGCCGCCGAGAGGGGCCTGCTAGCGGTTCCAGCCCTCGCGGTGGCCACCTTGCCGTCCTGGTTCGCCGGCCTGGTGCTCCTGGGCATATTCGTTGGCGGCATGGTGCCGGCGGCCATAATGGCCATAGCTCAGGCCAACCTGCTGGTCAGGAACTTGATAAAGCCATTCTTCAGGCTCAGCGAGAGGGGGGAGACGAGGGCCGCGCAGTGGGCCTCCGTGTTCTTCAAGTTCCTCGCCCTGGGCTTCGTGTTCGTGACCCCTCTGACGTACGCCATTCAGCTCCAGCTCACAGGAGGTATCATAATACTGCAGACCCTCCCGCCTGTGTTCCTGGGCCTCCTGACTAGGAAGCTGAACAAGTACTCCCTAATTGCAGGGTGGGCCGCTGGCATGTTATCAGGAATATACCTGCTGCTCCTGGCCAACCACTTCGGCCCGCTGACAAAGTCGGCCTACCCCGTGTTTGGGCATTCGATATACATAGGCGTCACAGCGCTCGCAATAAACGTAGCCGTTGTGCTCCTGGGCACTGCTATAGCCTACTCTGTCGGCTGGAGGCCCAGTAAGTGACCATTTAATCAGCTACAGGTAATCGTTTCACCTTTTTTAATTATGACGTCTCACGTGGCGGTATTTCCAGAGAATGCTCGCAGAAGCTGATAGCCCCCGTTTCGCGGAGGAAAACTATAATTTAGCTGGCTGTCACTAACTCTGTGAGTCGTAGAGGTGAGCTAGGTTGGCGGCAGAGGAGAGCTCTAAGCCCGTGCTGTACAGGCTCGTGCTCAGGAAGACGGCCAGGGGCCTAATCATACAGTTCAGAGGGCCAGGATCTCAGGGAAGGGAGGCCACCCTGGTAAGGATAGGCGGCAGGAAGGCGCAGCAGCTCTTTGACGTGCTTTCCACAGCGCTCAAGAACGGCAACTACATAGAGGAGGAGGCCAGCACCGGCAACTACACGTCATATAAGATAAAGCCTGAGGTAGGCGCCGCAGTTGGAGGCTTCCTGGTGATAACTAGGAGGAGCAGGGACCCAACCGCGTGGGCGCCATACTTCGCCGACCTCATAGGGGGCACCAAGTACCCAGGCTCGCGCGAGGTGCTGAGCTCAGTGCTGAGCCTGGGCCTGCAGCTGAGCAAGATATCACCGCCTCCGGCCAGGGCCAGGATGCAGCTGAACCCCAAGATACTTGACGCCATAAGCGCGGGCCTCAAGGTCACTGCCAGGAAGCTGTGGGGCATAAGGAGCCCCAAGTGATAACGAGAGCCTGTAGCCCTTTTCCCTTTTCTTTAACTTCAACGTTCTTCTCTATGTTTTCCTTTGCGCGGGCCTTCCAACCCTTCGTGGTAGAACTCAGAGCACTTAAACTCCTTCCGCCGCTGAGGAGGTGGCGGATGAAGAGCGACTTCGGCCCGACCCATGGGATGAGGAACCGTGTGAGGGCTGACGCTTCAGAGGAGCTTCTTGACGCCAGTCATCTCATCCCATCTGACCCCGAAGGCCAGCAGGAACTGCTCAAAGGCCGACCTCACGTACTCCAGGTACTTAGTGGTGTCGACGTCAGCCAGCCTTGCAAGCCTCACGGGCTTAACGCCCACCTTATCCTTAGTCTTCACGAACGATATTATGTCCCCCCTGGTGACGGGAACGCCCTCATTTATGAGGAGCAGGGCTGCCTTGACGTGCTGTGGGGTGTTCTTCTTGTACTCCATTGGGTCCTTGCTCATCATCACTGATATGGCGAGCTGGTCCAGCGTGTACTCCCTCCTCCTGAGCTTGGTGTATATCTCCTGCACCTTCTCCCTGAGCAGGTCCAGGGTCTTCTCCAGGTCCTCCGGGCGCTGCAGGCCGCCCAGTATCTTCATGACGTCAGCCGTCTCAAACTTTATGAACTCGGGCGTGTTGCTCTTCTTGGCCACCATGCCCTTTATTATGTAGCTGTCGCCGTCAAAGCCGACGTAGTTCTTCTTGAGGCCGCTGAAGAGCACCAGCCTGAAGGTCTTATCTATGTCCAGGTCCATGCCCAGCTTCTCCTGCACGTACCTTATTATTTCATTGAGGGCGTCCTTCGGCGGGTCCCAGACGAAGAGGCTGTCAGTGTCGCCGTAGAGTATGTGCAGGTTCAGCTCCGAGGCCCTGCGCAGCGTCTCAAGCAGCGTTGCCCTGCCTATTGCTGTGACGCTCTCGGCCACCGGGAGGCTGTAGAGCGCGAACGCCTCGTTTCCGAAGACGCCGTAGCTCGCGTTTATGTAAACCTTCATAGCCGCCTGGACCGTCTCATACCAGATCCTCTCCTCCTCGCTCAGGTCCTTGCTCTTGGCCTTCTTCTTGTACACCTTAACCCTGAAGTCCCTCAGCAGCCCCACGAGCTGGCTTGAGATCCCCCTCCTGTCCATGCATATCCTGTGCCCAACCTCAGGGGCCTCGACGTACTTCTGGCAGTACGGGTTGTCGACAGTCTCATAGCTCAGGTTCCAGTTCCTTATAACGGATGGGTACAGGCTTGCGAAGTCAAGGACTATTACGTTGAAGAACACGCCCTGGGGCGGCTGGAGCACTATGGCGCCCCTGTACTTCTTGTCCTTTATTATGGCGGCGCTCCTCGGGGCCTGCCTGCCTATCATCCTCTCTATGTCCTCCCTGCTCGGTATCAGCAGGCCCCTCCTCCTGTGCTCCCAGTAAAGGGTGCTCTTTATCCAGGCCGAGACCTGGGACCTGGAGACCTCCTCAAGGCCGGACTTGCTTATTCTCATCAGGAGGACCAGCAGGTTCCAGGTGAGCTCGTTGTTGAAGGTGACGAGGCCCATGGTCAACACTGAGTCCTGGAGGTTATAGGCTGCCAGCTCATCAAGGCTTACGTCGTTAAGGAACGTGCTGATCTCACGCTTCGTCTGGCCGAGGAGCGCCTCGGAAACCGCCTCAAGGCTCTTCTCCCTGTACTTGTTGCCGAAGGCGTAGCTCTGCAGGGCCTTTATGTCAAAGACCCTGTGGAGGTCCACGTGCAGCCTTCCCTTGAAGGTCACGTAGTCCTGGAGGAACACTATTGGTATGTCCTCTGGCCTCACGCCCAGGTTTATCAGCCTGTTGTAGATGTATGGCACGTCGAAGTTGTCGCCGTTGAATGTGAAGACCACGGCGTAGCGGCTCAGCCTCCTCAGCAGCTCAAGCAGCATGGCCCTCTCGCTGTCGAAAAGCTCAACCTCGCCTTCAACCTTCTGCCTGCCGCTGAACCGGCTCGCAGGCCTGGCCAGTAGGAGCACGGACTTGTTGCCCTTGTCGTCTACTATGGAGACGCTCATTACCGGCATGTCAGCCTCCTTGGGCTCGGGGAAGTGGCCCTCGCCGGGGGCCACGACCTCTATGTCGAAGGCGACCTTAGGGACCCTGGGTGATGGCTCCTCAAATATGTACTGCCACTCAAGCGCCATGTCCCTCAGGTCCTCGGTGAAGGACTCCTTTATGAGCTTCTCCAGCTCCTCGCTGCGCTTCCAATCCTTCTGTCTCCAGTTGTCGGACACGTCGTACGGCATGCCTGGTATGAGCTGGTTGTCATAGATGTAGTTCAGGAAGTACTTTATGTCGGCCTCCCACACCCTGTAGCCCTTCTCTGCGAGCGCAGCCCTCAGCGTCTTGACGGCCAGGGGGTCGTTGGTTATTATCTTAGTCAGCTTCACGTCGCGGTTAGTTATGGGGTCCCTCTTGGTCACCACTGCGAGGTTGCTGAAGGACTTGTACCTTGTCAAATCCACAGGGGGCCTGCCGTCCTCCCCAAGCTCCATGTTTGTCAGGAAGTAGGGCTTATGCCCGGTCCTGTCCACCCACTTAACCACTTTACTTGTCAAGGGGTCATATATGAAGGCGACGGCCTTGCCCAGGTCGCCGTCATACCTGACCTCAAGCAGGTAGCCTGACGCCTGGGCCGCGTAGGCCTCCTCCTGGAAGAGCCACCACTGGCCCGGGGCCCTCTGGCCCTGCTGGGCCTCAACCAGGTAATCATTGGAGCTGGCGTACCATGAGTAGGTTTCGGGAAGTCTAATAGCTTCCTTAGCCTCAGGCTCACTTCTTGGCTGCTCCTCCGGCTCCTGCTGAACCTCAGTAGGAACCTCGCGGGCCTCCTGCTTATCGGTCCGCTCCGCTGTTGGCCTCTGGACCGCCTGTGGCGGCCCCTGGGCGTTAGGTTCGCTCATGAAGTCCAGTATGCTTCTGGCCGCCCTCTTACCCGTGACAGGCTCTTGCTGCTTCTGGCTCTGGGGCTGTTTTGCTGGGGCCCTATCATTGCCGTTGCCCTTCCCCTCCGTTTTTGCTAAGGCCGCTGAGCTGCGCTCCTCGCTGGCCCTCCCCTGCCCCCCTGCCTGGGGGAACCCGTCGTTACGCAGGGCCATCTCGAGCTGCTTCAGGAACTCGTCCAGGTTCGGCCCCTTCTTCTTGGCGGCCGGTTCAGGCGTCAGGCTTCAACCCCAGCTGTTGAGGCTGCGCTGGCACCTATTAATGAAAGGGCCCCGGGCTGGCCCGAACCCATCTAGGGGGCTTAGCCCTCCGCCAGCGACGGTATTATCTATTATTGTTTTATATGATGACTTAACAGGCAGCCCCCAGGCGAGGGGGCCCTTCAGTTAGAACAAAAGGGGACTTCAAATTAAGGCTCAACTGGGTTCACGGAGTACTTTATGTTGTCAATGAACCTGAGCCTCTTTGGTATGGGCGGGTGCGTTGCGAACATCTCAGCTACCGGATCCGTCTTCTCATTCTTTATCTTCTCTATTAGCTGATCGACGTCGTAGTCCCTGTACCTGCTCAGGTCAGGCTCCCTTCTCCTCCTCCAGGGCCACGCGTCCTCGTCGGGCTCGTACAGGAAGCCCCCACTTATCTCAACGAAGGGCGCCACTATGAAGAGCGCCTTAAACATGGAGCTGCCGCTGGAGTTGACCTGGTGCTTAAAGTAGTTGTTGCCCTCTACCGCTATGTGGAGCCTCGCCAGGGCCCTCTGTATCTTCCTTGGGGAGGTCACCACGGCGCTGTTAGCGTCGGCGTAATATTCCCTTAGCCTGTTGAAGTTGCCCACCAGGAACCTGAACACAACGCCTACCACTACCAGCAGCATTCCAACAAGCATTAGCAGTATGCCGCCGTTTGCCCCGCTGCCCCTGTCCCTTCCCTCGCCGCCCCCGCCTCCAAAGAAGCCGCTCCAGATGAGCATCTGGCCCAGGTAGTAGACGGCCAAGGGTATGACGCTCAGCGCCAAGATCCATGAGACGTCCCTGTGCCTGAGGTGACCAACTTCATGGCCCAGCACGGCCTCGACCTCATCGTCAGGCATTAGGTTGAGGAGCCCCCTCGTAACTGCCACGTAACTGCCAGACAGGGGGCTGCCGTAGGAGAAGGCGTTTGGCATGTTAGTCTCCGCTATCCTAAGCTTAGGCGTCCTTATGTGGCTCCTCCTGGCGACCTCCTCCAGCATCGCCTGGTACCTCCTCTCTTCGTCAGTCCTGGGCGGGTGAGTCCTGTACACCAGGTTTATGAAGAGCGGCGAGAGGAGCCACTGTATCAATATTATGAAGAACGTGAATATGACTGCAGTCATTACTAGGTAGGAGCCCGCGAGCGAGTACCCAAATATGTAGCCAATTAGCTCGGCCACCCCTACGAAGACGCTGACTCCAGCTAGGACTATAGCCACTGCCGTTATAGCCATGGACGCCCTCAGGCTTGCCAGGCTCTTAGGCTCGCCCTTGATTGCCTTAGGCGCTATTGCCGCCATTAATGCCACTGCGCCCCCGGCTGCTATAGAGGTCAGGATCAGCAGCCACCAGTAGGCCATCATAAACGCGAAGAGCCCAAAGAGCGGATCATATATTATCACGCTGCACACCCCTCCTGCTCACTTTACTATCTCTTCATAGTCCACCTCTAGCTTAGAGAAGTTAAAAGCACTAGCTTCAATTAAGCAGGCCACCGCCAGGCTCCGGCAGAAAGCCTGCTCAAACAGCGCGGGAGGCTCCAAAAAGCTTTTATATGGGCTGTAGTCCTACTGCAAATCAGTCCATAGGTCTAGGTCTGAGGTGTCCGAAATGGTCTGTGAGGGCGCACCTGAGGTAAGGATCGGTAAGAAGCCTGTAATGAACTATGTTTTGGCAGTCCTGACAACCCTAATGGAGCAGAACGTCAGCCAGGTGGTGATAAAGGCCAGGGGAAGGAACATAACTAAGGCCGTAGACACCGTCGAGATAGTGAGGAGCAGGTTCGCCAAGAACGTCACCATAAAGGGCATCGACATAGGCAGCCACGACATAACTGTCACCGACCCGCAGACGAACCAGCAGAAGACGAGGAGGGTAAGCAGCATAGAGATCTGCATAGCTAAGGCCTAAGCGCAGGCCTTCGGCGAAGTCAAACAGAAAGGGCCTTTTTGACGAAGGTAAGGATCACCTGGTACGTCTCCTCGATGCCCATCCTCGTGGTGTCGATTACTAGGTCATAGCTTGACAGGTCCCTCAGGTCTATGCCGTAGTACTTGGCGAACCTCTCCCAGTGGCTTATCTCCCTCTGGGAGGCCTCGAGAAGCGCCTCGCTCTCAGGCTTGGAGTCCCTTAGGGCTATCCTCCTCGTCCTCTCTGGCAGCGAGGCCTTGACGTATATCGTGACGTCCGCCAGGTCCCTCAGGAGCCACCCGGCCAGGTGGCTGTCTATCACGACGCAGCCCTTCCTGGCCTCGTTGAGCGACTCGGCGTCTATAGCGAGGTCTATGGACGGGTCCCTCTCAGCGAGCCTGTTCAGCTCCATGAGGCTGACCCCCATCCTCTCCGCGAGGCCCCTGAAGGCCTGACCGGTCGTGTAATACCTTAGGCCGAGCTCGGCCGCGAGCCTCCTTGCATATGTTGACTTGCCCGAGCCCGGCTGGCCGGAGACTACTATGACAGGCCTACGGCCGTCACATATGGAGCTCAAGCTCCTAGCCTCCTCAAGGCTCTTAAGTTAGGCGGTTCAGATAAGCTTAATAGGCTCTTAGGCGTGCGCCTGCCCGGGTTTAAGACTTGTCCCAGCAGGGGAGCCCTAAGTCCAAGGCGGCAGCGTTCATAGTGTTAATCGCGCTTGCCGTGGTTCTTATCTCTACCAACGTGGCTTGGTACTTCAGCTACACTTCCCTGCAGTCAAGGTATAAAAGGGTCTACTCAAGTCTTCAGAACGTCACGGGCTACGCCCTGAGCACGGCCAAGCTGCTAAACGAGAGCGTCAGGCTGCTCAAGGACTATGAGAACCTGACGAAGTACCTTAACGTTACAGTAAGCTTGCTGAACGCCGAGAGGTCGCTCCTGATCACTAACGTGTCCCTGGAGCTTAACCTGATAGCCGTAAAGAGCTTTGACACGGCCGTGAACCTCACGATAGAGGCGAACCAGACTCCCAGCGTCTATTACAGGTACGAGTTGGCCACGGCCGCCTCGGAGGCCGCCAACCTGAGCGCTGAGGCCATAAGGTCCCTGCAGCTGTTGGGGGCCGAGGCGGGGGCCAACTCTACCCTCACCGGCTACCTGTCGCAGGCGGAGCAGGCGGCCCAGAACCTCTCCGCTATAGCAAAGTCTTTGGTTAACGGGCCTGACCCCCAGCTGCAGGGGGAGCTTACGTCGGTTACTAACAGCTTCCTCTCATCACTGCTCAGGGCCGAGACTTACATTATATCTCTTGCTCGGACTCAGAGTACTTCTTGAAGAGCGCGTGGCAGAGCAGGGTCTCCTCTATGTTCTTTATGATCCTCGCTATGTCAAGCGTCTTAGCCAGTATGTAGGCGTAGGCGGCGGTTGAGTTGCGCACTATGTCGCTGAGCTCCCCTTCAAGGTCGAGCAGGCTCCTGAGCTTGAAGTAAGCGTCCTCCTCCTTCTTTATGCTGGGCGGCTCCACCCCAAGCGAGGCGGCCACCAGGGAGACCTCGAGCACCTGGAACAGGAACTTGACCCTCTCCCTCTCGTCCTGCGTGAGCTGGCTGTCCAGGGTCAGGAGGTCCTTGCCTAGCTTGTAGAAGGAGTCGTTGACCAGCACCATCAGGCCTACTCCGGCCATGAGGAGCCTGTTCAGGTGCTCCTGGGATATCCCATATCCCACGCCTTTAGCTCCTGACCTCAGGGTCCTGAAGGCCAGGCCCCTCAGGTCGCTGTAGATGCTCTCGAGCTCCTCCTCGGTCATCCTTATGCCGGCCACGTGCTGGGAGAGCCTAGAGAAGGCCGAGGCGAGGCTCCTGCCGTAGTTGGCCAGCGCGTTTGCTATGTCGTCCCTGTACTCCTCTATGGCGACGTTGACCTCGTACATGTTGTTCAGGTAGACCTTGACGCTGTCATTGTTTATAGTCTCTGAGACCCTGCTTATCTTCTCCACGAGGTCAGCCCTTATGGGCCTGTTGGAGTAAAACGTGAGGCCGTCAAGGCCTGAAAGGTAGGCGCAGAAGACCACGCGGCCCAGGTGCTTGCATATGTTGAGGTGCTTGAGCGAGAAGGACGCAGTGAGGGGCCTGCCCTTGACGTAGGGTATAACCACGAGCCTGTCGCCGTCCTCAACTATGGTGACCATGCTGCCCGCCTTGAGGCCATGCGACCTAGCCCAGTCGCGCGGCAGCGTTATTATGAGCGACGAGGTGCCCAGCTTCTGGACTTTGCGGGGAAGGACGCGGCCCTCCAGGGAACTTTCATCGGAGGTGAGGGCTTTCAAACTGCTCCCTATTAAGGTATACAGGGTGGGACAAATAAATGTACAGCGGTTAAAAGCACTCCACCATAATTCTACAAGTATTTGTATATGTCTATCATAAAAATTAAAGCGGCTGTTTTATCTGAAAAGGCTTAGAAAAATTTATAACCCAGTGTGCTACAGGTTACCTTGCCTGTGAGGCCGACATGGGCGAGGCCGAGGCAGGCAAGGACCCAGATTTCCTGGAGGTACAGTATATAGACCTACCAGGAGTCGTAAGGTCCGTGACCATACCTTACGAGAGCTACCTCAAGAAGGCCGACGGCTTTATTGCGGCCTTCGACGGCAGCAGCGTCGAGGGCTTCGAGCCGATAAACAGGAGCGACCTCCTCTTGGCGGCAGACAAGTCAACGTTTTCGAGGATACCGTGGAGGCCCGAGAGGGCCAGGGTGCTAGGCAAAATATACGAGCCGGGCGGCCAGAGGTACCGGAAGGACCCCAGGTACGTGGCTGAGGCCACGATAAAGTACCTTGCCGACAGCGGCTACAGCCCCCTCGCGGGCGCCGAGGTTGAGTTCTTCCTCTTCAAGTCGCTTAAGATAGACGTTCTCAACCCGCTGAGGGGCATAGGCTACTCGGTCGTGAGCCAGGAGCAGCCGTGGGACACCGAGGCGCCGCACAGCGTGGTTAAGAGGGCCTACCACCTCCCTGAGCCCATGGACGCCCTCGAGCCCATAAGGGAGAAGATGTTGAAGTACTTCAGGGCGTTCGGGTACGACTTCAACGCCACCCATCACGAGGTCGCAGTGTCCCAGTCGGAGGTGAGCGTGAAGGCAGGCGACCCGCTGTTCGTAGCTGACGAGATAGTGACGTTCAAGCAGGTTGCCAGGCAGGCAGCCAGGGAGAACGGCATGGTCGCAGTCTTCCTTCCTAAGCCGCTCTACGGGGACAACGGCAGCGGCCTTCACTTCCACCTGAGCCTCTGGGACTCCAAGGGGAACAACCTTTTCGCTGACGACAGCGACGGGCTTAGCCAGACGGCCAGGTACTTCATAGGAGGCATACTGGAGCACGGCAGGAGCCTTGCTGCCTTCGTTGCGCCAACGGTTAACAGCTATAGGAGGCTGGTGCCAGGCTACGAGGCTCCAGTGTACCTGGTCTGGGGTTACTCCAACAGGAGCGCCGCCGTAAGGGTGCCGGCCGCCGGAGGCAATAAGGGCCTTACGAGGGTGGAGTTCAGGAGCCCAGACCCCCTCTGCAACCCGTACCTGGCCCTGGCGGCTACGTTCCTCGCGGGCTATGACGGCATAGTTAGGAAGATAGACCCTGGCGACCCAGTCAGCGACAACGTCTATGAGATGGAGGGCGGAAGCCTCAAGACTTTGCCCAAGAGCCTTGACGAGGCCCTTGACGCCCTGGAGAGCGACTACCAGTACTTGCTGCCAGTCATGAGCAAGGAGCTGATAGACTCCTACGTAGAGGTCAAGAGGAGGGAGTCAGAGGCCATAAGGATGTACCCGTCGCCCGTGGAACTCTACATGTACATGAGTTATTGAACCTGCCAAAAAGGGATCTCTCTATTCGTTTTGTTTCTAAGAGTTTCAAGGATTTTATGCGGGCTCGACGTGGATTATGCTGGTCGGGCAGCTCTGCTGGGCAGCCTCGGCGCAGTCCTTCATGTCGTCTGGTATCTGGCCGACGTTTATGTTGTTGGGGTCGGTCCTCCACTTGGCTATTATCTGGCTCTTGCCGTCCACGTCGCTCATCTCAAAGACGTCTCCGCACAGGCTCACACAGACCATGTCGGCTATGCAGTTGTCCCTGGGGTCTATCGAAACCTTCAGGGTCACTCTAGGTCACCACCCTTACCGACTCACGTATTCTGGCTGAACAGGTACAAAAATTTTATTACGAGTTAGACAAGGACTGTTATTGAATGAAGCCGCCCAGCTCTTTTTCAGATATATCGCCGAGATTCATTATGAGGAGAGCGCCGCACTAGATTAGCCTCTGGGCGTCAGGCTGCGCAGGCTTAGATCCTGGCGGGAAAAGCCTCTCGCTGCTGTTTGTCCTCTGCCATCATTCTTTTTTATTATTGTTTGTAACCAGCTGTAACGCGGTGCTGCAGGGTGCCTCTGGCAGCTTATGAAGAGGAGATCCTAGGCTATAACTTCATAGAGTACGGCGAGCTCGGCAAGCCTAAGTATCTAGTGCTAGGGATACCCGACGCTGGCCTCGTGGGACCCATAGCCTCCGGCCACATAGTAGGGAGCCTCAAGTTAAACGACGCTGTGGGCATAGAGAGCTACGGCTACCTACCTCCAGCGGCGGTGGTGGTCAACAGCTCGGTGAAGTACCCAATAAGGATATACTCGGGCAGCAACATGGCCGTTCTCGTCACCGAGGTCATGCCTGTGGCCAGCGGCATAGTGCCCTTGGCCATTGCTATAGTGGAGTTCGCCAGGAAGAGGGGCATAGAGTACATAGTTGGGATCTCCGGCCTCGGCAACCCGGCCAGGGCTGAGACCCAGCCCTCGCTCTACTGGCTCGCCACCACCCCTGAGGCCGAGGCCCTGGCGGCCCCGCTGAAGGACATGGGGAAGCCGTTCCCTGACGGCCTCATAGTCGGCCCCTACGCGACAATACTTAAGGAGTCCGTGAAGAGGGGTGTGAACACCCTGCTGCTGTTAACGGACTCGTTTGTTGACATACCGGACCCGGAGGCGGCTGCCCTCGCTGTCCAGGGGCTGTCGAGGGTCACCGGCATAAGCGTTGACGTGAGCCAGCTGCTCCAGGAGGCGGAGACCCTGAGGCTGAGGCTCCAGGGCATGGCAAGGGAGGCCAAGGACGCCCTGGCCAAGGTAGGTAAGGGCTATGAGTACAGGGCGCCACTAATATACAGCTGAGGGCTGACCCGGCATGTCATATGATGACATCTTTGAACGCATGAGGAAGAGGGCGCTGAGGATAATGCGCGATATCATGTCTGACTTCGACGAGATGGAGGCCTGGATGAGGTCAATGGTGGACGACCTCGAGGATGAGATGAGGCCCGAGCAGCTGTTCGAGGAGAGGCTCAAGGAGCTCAGGAGCGGCGTGCTGAGCCCGCTCATAAGCGTGCATGACAGGGGCGACCACCTGGTAATAGTGGTTGACCTGTCCGGGTCGGACCCTCGCACGGTTGACGTCAGGCTGACTCGTGACAGGATAGCCGTGAGGGCCCAGATAAGGAGCGAGGCCCTGAGGAAGGCCTACGGCCAGGTGTCCTGGGCCATGAAGGTCAGCTACTACAGCGGGGAGCAGGCGCTGCCCGAGCCCGTGGACCCAAGGACGGCCAAGTCTGAGCTGAAGGGAGGGGTCCTTATAATAACGGTCAGGAAGGCCTCCTCATGAGCTTCCCTTGTCCTCCTTGACAGACTCCTTAAGTATCTCGGCTATATCCATAACTTCGAAGTTGAACTTCCCCGACTCGGCCCTGAACATTGTGTTGCAGAAGGGGCAGGCCACTGCCACGACCCTCCTGCCGCCCTCGCCCAGGGTCTTTGAGGCCTCCTCAGCCCTAAGAGTCGATATGCGCTCCCCCCTCTTCACCTCGTAGAACATCTGCCCGCCGCCGCCCCCGCAGCAGAAGCTCCTGGACCTGTTCCTCGGCATCTCCCTTATCCTGAGGCCCGTGGACTCTATGACGCTCCTGGGCTCCTCGTAGAGGCCGTTCCACCTGCCGAGGTAGCACGGGTCGTGGTATGTGACAACGGCCTCTATCCCCTTGCTGGGCCTTATCTTGCCCTCCCTGATAAGCCTTGCAAGCACCGTTGAGTGATGTTCAACCTCAAGCCTATCTAGGACCTCAGCCAGCTTTGCCGTGTCCTCCCTCTTGGCCAGGTAGTCCCTGTAGAGCCTGTAGTTGTTCTTGAAGTTATTGAACCCGTGGGGGCAGTTGACGAGCAGCTTCTTGAACTTGTACCTGCTGAGGACCTCCAGCGCCTGCTTCATGAGCTCGACGTAGAGGGCCTCGTCACCTATGGCCCTCGCAGGCTCGCCGCAGCACCCCTGCTCAACCGGTATGGCTACCTTGACACCCGCGGACCTCAGGAGCGATACTATGGCCTCGGCTACGGGCCTTATCCTTGGGTCGTAGGAGGTTATGCAGCCCACCCAGTAGAGGTAGTCGTACTCCTCCCCCTCCTTGGCTATTATGTCGTCACCGTACTTCTGAGCTAGCTCGTTCAGCCACTGCTCCTTGTCATATGGGTTCGCCCCAAGCGGGTTGCCGTTCTGCTGCAGCCTGTAGAGCGCGTCGAGGGCGTCCTTGGGGACGTCCTCGGAGCCGACGCTTACCATGCCCCTCCTTAAGTCTATTATGGTGTCAACGTGGTGTATTGTGACGGGGCACTCGTAGACGCAGGCGCCGCAGGTGACGCAGCTCCAGAGCGCCTCAGGGTTAACCTGCAGCCTGCCGCTGCCCCAGGCCTGCTGGTCCCAGAGGCCCTCCCTCATGGCGTCACGCATGGTAACTATGACGTCCCTCGGGCTCAGGGGCTTCCCTGCTGTGAACGCTGGGCAGGCGTTGGTGCACCTCATGCATGAGGTGCAGGCGTCAAAGTCCAGGCGCTGCTTCCAGGTAGTGTCGGAGAGCTTCACCACGCCGAGGGGCCTGCCCTGCTCTATCCTCTCGTCAAGGTCCGTCACGGGCTTGACTCCCTGGGGGGCGGTGCCCTGCCTCTGGAAGGTCACGTTGAGCGACGCGGCGTAGATGTGCCAGAGGTTAGTGAACGGAATTATTGCCAGGGTGGCCATAGCTATGCTCATGTGGAAGAGCCACAGGCCCCTGTAAATCTCCTGCAGCTCTGGCACGGGCACCGTCCTGGCCCACGTGAACACGAGGTAGCCAACGGGGTCAAACCACGGCCTCTCCCACGTGTACCTGTAGGCAACGCCGGCTATGCCGTCAACGAGGAAGCCTGTTACGACGATGACCAGGATGAGGCCAAGCACCAGGTAGTAGTAGGGGTCCTGGGGCAGGTTAGGTGTGAGCCTGAGCCTCCTCCTGACAATGGCTATGGAGGCGCCCACTATGACCATTAGGCCGGCCACGTTGTTGAGCAGCTTGTAGGCATAAAACACGTCGCCGGTCAGGAAGACCACCACGTGCACGTTTATGGCCCTCAGTATGGTCGCTATGAAGAGCCACCCTATGCCGTAGAATATCAGCGCGTGCATAGCCCCTGGGAAGCGCTGCCTCAGCGTCTTCCACTGCAGCAGCGCGAACTGGGCAAAGTTCCTCAGCGCCTTGGACGCTGGGTAGCCCGGCGGCCAGAACATGAGCCTCCACTTGGGGAGGCCGTGGGTCCACCTCCTGTAGCCGTCGTATGCCGCGTAGAGGAGCCACAGAAAGACCACGAAGCCTATCGCATACACTAGGGCCTCGTACTGCTTGACCCAGGCGAAGTTGACTATGCCTATGTAGGTCAAGCTAAACGCCGAAGTGTTCGAGGCCGGATTGATATAAAAGCCTTGAACTATGGCCTGTACCTTCGCAGCATAGTCGACCGCAATTTAGCTCGCGTCGCGCGGCTCACCGTTTTAATCCAAGCGTCCACGCCCCCCTGGGCGAGAGCTTGGAGCTCAGGCTCTTTGTGACCAGGGAGATGCCGTTCCCCGCCTTTGAGTCCATAAAGGGGCTTTTCCAGAAGGTCGACGTGTGGCCCGAGTACAGGCCCCCGACCAAGGAGGAGCTTATATCCAGGGCCAAGGGCGCGCAGGCCCTTGTGACCATGCTTGAGGACAAGGTAACCTGTGACGTGATAGAGGCCCTGAGCCCCGAGCTCAGGATAATAGCCCAGTACGCCGTGGGCTTTGACAACATAGACCTCGAGTGCGCCACGAAGCACGGAGTCTACGTCACTAACACCCCCGACGTGCTCACTGACGCCACGGCTGACCTGACCTGGGCCCTCATACTTGCGGTGGCCCGCCGGATAGTGGAGTCGGACGCCTACGTCAGGAGCGGGGGCTGGAGGAGCTCCGGCACAGCCTGGCACCCTACTATGATGTTAGGCTTCGACCTCGTCGGCAAGACCCTGGGCATAGTGGGAGGGGGCAGGATAGGCCAGGCGGTCGCCAGGAGGGCCAAGGGCTTTGACATGAGGGTAATATACAACAGCAGGAGGAGGCACCCTGAGATGGAGGCCCTGGGGGCAACTTACGTTGACCTTGAGGAGCTCTTCAGGGAGAGCGACATAGTGACCCTGCACGTGCCCCTCACGCCCGAGACCCAGAACCTGGTCAACGAGTCCAGGCTGAGGCTCATGAAGAGGACGGCCATACTGGTTAACACTGCCAGGGGAAAGGTGGTAGACATAGATGCCCTCTACAGGGCCCTCAAGGAGGGCTGGATAGCCGGGGCAGGCCTCGACGTGTACCCCAGCGAGCCCCTCGACCCCTCGCACCCGATAACTAAGCTGAGCAACGTTGTCTTGACCCCCCACATAGGCAGCGCCACCAGGGAGACCAGGGCAAAGATGGCAGAGCTGGTGTACAGGAACCTTGAGGCTTTCAGCAGGGGGGAGAGGCCTCCAACGCTGGTGAACGAGGAAGTCCTTAGGGTCAGGCCGCCCGGCTTCTGAGCCGCCATGGGCGTACTCCTATGGAGTATAACGCTAAAGATAGGAACCTGAATCGGCCTCCCTGCCCTCAAGGGTATAAACTCTTAAGAGTGCGGGCAAGTACAAAGTATCCCCGGCCCGTAAGGGCCGGTGACCTGAATTGGCAAAGAAGAAGAAGACCGCTGAGCAGCAGGGTGAGCAGAAGAAGTAAGCTGCTGACAATTGCTTTTAGGCTCTTAACATTCCGAAAGCTAGCTTTTTGTTTTACTCCTAAGCTGGCCTTCAGCTGAGGCTCATGATACTCATAGAGAAGGTCGCTCCCCTGATGATATGGGCTAAAAGCCTGTATAGGCTTTAAGTCCACTTCACCTAACTGAATCAAGAGCCACAGGTGCCGGCGATGCCGCTGAGGATAGCAGTGCTGCACACTCGCATAAGGCTTGGCGCTAGGAGGACCAACACTAAGAGGCTCCTTGAGCTTGCGGCTAAGGCTATGAGCGACCATCCTGTTGACGTTCTAGTGCTCCCGGCCTACCCGGTCACGGGCCCGATAGTGGGCTACTACCCCGACCAGAAGGTCCCCTCAATACTCAAGGGCTTTGCGGAGAGGATCTCTGAGTCGGAGATGCAGCTGAGCCCCACGCTAACCATGGTGTCTAAGGTCAGCGAGGAGTACGGAGTCTATGTAATAGCCGGCCCCCTCGTCGAGAGGGCCGGGCCCAGGCTCTACCTGACCACAATAGTGGTGGGCCCCAACGGGAGGCTCATAGGCAAGTACAGGAAGGTGGCGCTCACAAGGAAGGAGAGGGAGAGCGGGCTCACGCCAGGCAAGGACGTCCTGGTGTTTGATGTCGGGCGCACTAACGTGAGGGTTGGGGTCTTTGTTGACGAGGACATAAACTACCCCGAAGTACTCAGGTCACTGTCGTACAGCGGGGCTGACGTAGTGATAGGCGCCATGCTGCCGTTCCAGTCGAACTTCATAAGGATGAGGTCCGAGCCCAGCAACGGCATACTCACGCTGGACTATGAACAGGTAATGGAGCTCCTGGACGTGAGGACCCGCGAGAACGGCTTCTCCGCAGTGCTGGTGGGGGGCGCTGTCGAGGGGTCCAACGGCCTCGGCTACGTGGCATTTATGCCCACAATAATGGCTGAGCCGGAGAACGGCGTGATAAAGGACAGGATCAGGCTCTTTGACGACCTCGACCTCCCGGTCTACGTTGAGGTTGACAAGGCCGCCTCGAGGGAGCCGAAGGACTTCCTCTACCCCCTCCTCAGGTCGCTCTGCAGGAACGGCAGCGCTAAGGGAGGGGAGCCCGAGGAGGAAGAGCTTTAGTTCTAGGCTAGGCCCCGCCTTACGCAGGGGCCAAAGTGGAGGAGCGCATGTCTTCAGCTTCAAGGCCCTTCGACTCGGAGGGCAGAGTGTACCACCTGGGCCTCAGGAAGGGGGACGTGCCAAAGTACGTGCTTATGCCAGGCGAGGTTGAGAGGGCCTCAAGGATAGCCTCCTCCTGGGACAGGAGCTGGAGGCTTGCCCAGAGGAGGGAGTACTCAAGCTTCAGGGGCGTCTACAGGGGCGTTGACGTGGCTGTGGTCTCCACGGGCATAGGGGGGCCGGCCACAGCTATAGCCGTTGAGGAGCTGCTGGAGCTCGGCGCTGACACGCTAATAAGGGTTGGGAGCACCGGCGCCATACAGGACGACATAGAAGTCGGGGATATAATAATAACTACCGCCGCGGTCAGGATGGACGGCACTAGCTATCAGTACGCCCCGGCCGGCTACCCGGCCTCGGCCAGCTACGAGGTAATCATGGCCTTGGTCGAGGCCGCCGAGGGCCTCGGGGTGAGGTACCATCTTGGAATCACGGCCTCGACTGACAGCTTTTACGTGGGCCAGGGGAGGCCGGGCTACGGGGGTTACATGCCGAGCTGGTCAAGGAACCTTATGCCTGACCTTAGGCAGATGAGGGTGCTGAACTTTGAGATGGAGAGCGCCACCCTCCTTACCTTAGCAAATATATACGGCTTCAGGGCTGGGGCCGTGCACGCGGTCTACGCCCAAAGGGTTAAGGATGAGTTCGTCGCCCACGCTGGCGATGAGAACCTGATAAAGGTGGCCGACGAGGCCGTGAGGATACTTCACGAGTGGGACGAGGTTAAGGGGAGGGCCGGGAAGAGGTACCTCTACCCCTCGCTCCTGAGGTCCAGCCCCTGAGCGTCTTTCGTGCGTTCAAGTTAACAGAAATTTAATGTTTGGAAGTTAAGCCTAGCCTGGGACCTAGCATGGGAGGCCTCCTTGTGAGCTCGGAGGTGGGCAGGCTAAGGGAGGTCTTAATGCACGTGCCCGGCCAGGAGGTGTCTATAGTTAATGAGAGCAACTACCGCCGTTACCTCTTCCGTTCCCCAGTGAACCTGGAGGAGGCCAGGAGGGAGGTCGAGGGCTTAATGGAGGTCTACCGCAAGGAGGGGGTCCAGGTTCATACCGTTGAGGGCCTCACGGACAAGCCAAACGCCATGTACGCCAGGGACCCGTTCTTCATGGGTCCCTCTGGCGCAATAATATCAAGGTTCATGTATGAGGTCCGCAGGGGCGAGGAGAGGGCCTTCAAGGATAAGATAGAGGGCCTCGGCTACCCCATAGTGAAGGTTATGGAGGACGACGAGGTCTTCGAGGGGGGCAACGCCATGATGCTCTCGCCCAAGGTGGCGATAGCCGGCGTGGGAGAGAGGACCAACAGGAAGGGCCTCTGGTCCTTCATCGAAACCGTGAAGTCCATGGGCGTTGAGGAGGTGGTCGAGGTGCAGGTACCTATAAACGTCATTCACATAGACGAGTACATAGCCCAGGTTGACGTGGGGACAATAGTCACGGTGAGGCAGATGTTCCCGTGGGAGGCCATGGACAGGCTGCAGAGGCTTGGGTTTAACGTGCTGCCGATAGAGTACTCCCAGCTGCCCGGCGGCGTGAGCGCGAGGCTGTGCCTTAACATGGTTGCCCTCAGGCCCCTCAAGGTGGTCATGGGCGCCGGCTGCGACCCCGTCAGGAAGGCCCTGGAGTCAGAGGGCGTTGACGTGATAGAGGTCAAGGTTGACGAGGTTCTTAAGGGAGGCGGAGGGGTGCACTGCCTAACCGGCGTGCTGAGGAGGGACCAGGTGAGCGAGAGCTAGGCTGCAAGGCGGCTGCAAGGCGGCTCCTTGGCCCTAAGGATCCAGTAAAGTTAAAATAAGGTGGTGGGCTACCCCTCTGCGAGGAGGCCGGTGGACCCGTAGCTCAGCCAGGACAGAGCGCCGGCCTCCTAAGCCGGTGGTCGGGGGTTCAAATCCCCCCGGGTCCGCCACATCGCTGGGCTCCAGCTGGGCCTTCCGTCTTAATATTCTAAGTCTGAAGAGTAATACTGATATTTCATGGCTATTGCAGGGTAGCGTTATGCGGCCAACGTCTGAGAACTAATATATTCAGTTGCCTCATAAAATATACTGTGGGCTTCACGGCTGATCGCCTTGGTCTCAAAGGAGCAGGCCGTTAAGCTGATAGACGCGGCGCTCAGGAAGGTGGCCCTGGGCATGGTGGTTAACTTGGACAGCCACTTTTACATGTCGCGTGGCCGCTCCTTTGCGGAGTCCCTGGTGGAGGACCCTGTCGGCACCTACAGGGAGATGCTGCAGGTGGTGCCGGAGAGCATGGCAAGGACCATGATAAGGATTGCCATAAGGTCCCTCGGCAGCTTCTCGGTAGTTGACATAGAGAAGGCCATCGAGGCCCTGAAGGAGGGGGACCCAGGGCCCTTTCAAAGCCCTTATCGGGGAGTAAGCTAAGCTCTGTTAAGCGACGCGCGGGCTATCTCAAGGGCTCTCCTGAGGGCGCCGTCCTCGTCCCCCTGCTCCACGAGCCTGTTGAACGTCTCGTCCTCGGACACCTTGAAGTAGAGCGGCACCCTGACCTTGGGGTCGCCTACTGACTCCTTGAGCTCCTCCTTAAACTTGCTCATAACTGAGAGGAGCGTCCTGAGGTACCGGTCAGAGCTGAGGCACTCAACTATCCTGTCCCTGGCCCTCCTGGCCGCGACCCCGGAGAGCCCCAGGGAGGTGACGGCCACCTTGAGGCCCTCTATGGGCTCGGCCGTGAATGGGTACACCACGTTTCCCTTCCTCGCCTCAGTCGCGTTGTTAACTAGGACTCCGAGGCTTAGCGCCCTTGAGGCAAGGTAGTCGTTGAGCTCCATGTCGGAGGTGGCTATGACTACTATGTGGGCCCCCCTTATGAACCCGTCCACGTTGTCGCCGGGCCTCACCTCAGCCTTGACAAGCTCCACCTGGCCCGCCTTGGCTGCCACCTCAAGCTCGTGGGAGAACTGGGAGGCGACGACCGTGACCCTGGCCCCAGCTGACGAGAACTCCAGGGCCCTCCTGGTCCCCACGGAGCCCCCGCCGAAGACCACTACCCTGAGGCCGCTGACGTCTATGAAGAGGGGTATGAAGGTCAACCCTGGCCCCTCCTGCGCCACACGTCCAGTGGGTCTATGAAGCAGAGGGGGTCGTCCCCCCAGAAGTCGCCGCTCGCGGCCTCAGCCCTCCCCCTGCTCCCGCCCCCACATATAAGCTTGAAGGGGCAGGAGCCGCACCTGGGCCCTCTGAGGTTCTCGTAGAGCTTTATGAACTTGACCAGCTCTGGGTTGTTATAGCTCAGTATCTCCCTGAGGTCCTGCCTCCTCAGGTCGCCTATGATGTATTCATCTATGAACTGGCACGGCCTGACGGTGCCGTCCGGGTATATGCTTATGGTCTTCCTCCCGCAGTCGCCCTGCGCGCTTATGAGCTTCAGGTAGTCCATGAACTCGTTCCCATCCTTGGCCAGGAGGTCAGCTATGTAAATTCCCGCGAAGTTGGTCCTGACAAGCTCCACCTCAACCTTGCCGGCGTACTCCCTGGCCTTGTCAACTATGGCGTCAACGAACTCCTTGACCTGCTGCGGGCTCGGCAGCTCCGACACTATGTTCCTGGCCCTGCCTATGGAGTCAAGGAGGTAGTAGCTCACCCTGCTGGCCCCCAGCTGGGCCGCGAGGTCCACTACCCTAGGCGCCTCGGAGTAGTTCCACCTGGTGACGGTCGTCCTTATGCCGACGTCAAGGCCCTCCTCGACGGCGTTACGGATCCCCCTCACGGTCATGTTGAAGGCCCCCTGGACCCCCCTGAACTTGTCGTGGGCCTCGGGCCTGAGGCTGTCGAGGGACACCCCCACGTAGCTGAAGCTGAGCTCCTTGAGCCTCCTGGCCGCCTCCCTGGTTATCAGCGTGCCGTTGGAGCTCAGGGCCATCTTGGGCCTCCCCCTCTCCGACAGCAGTCTGGCCACGTCCCAGAACTCCGGCCTCAGCAGAGGCTCCCCTCCGCTGAAGATGACCAGGGGTATGCCGATCTCAGCCATCTCCTCGGCGACCTCGAGGAGCCTCTCCCTGCCCAGCTCGTCCTGCCTCGGCGTCGGGCCGGCGTCTATGTAGCAGTGCTCGCACCTCAGGTTGCAGGCGTACGTTATGTTCCAGAAGACCACGGGCCTTAGCTCCTCGCTGAACCTCGAGGGCGAGCCCTTGCCGTAGTGGCCCTTAATCTTGGTTGAGACCGTCCCCTTCCCGGCGACCATGACGCTTACGGGTATCACCTTACCACACCCGGCTTCAGGTCCCTTATGCTGTAGATTATCCTATACGACTTAGCCCCGGCGTCCCTGGCTATTATCCTGGCCGCCTCCTCCACCAGGTCCCTCCTGACCGCGTGGATCATGGCGTAGCAGGGGTACCTCCAGGCCCCCTCAGGTATCGACGACCTCAGCACGACGTGCGTTGAGTACTCGCTCCTGGCCGCCGCCTCGCAGAGCTCCTCCGGCGAGCCCGAGGGTTCCATGACTACCATGCCGTTCTCCTTGAAGCCAAGGGACTCGCCGTCGACAGCTGCCCCTGGGTCCAGGAGGACCCCTGCCTCAAGCAGCTTAGGGATAAGCCTCACGATCTCCTCCTCGCTGAGCCCGCTTAGCTTGGCCGCCGCCGAGTAGGGCCTCGGCTCGAGCGGGAGCGACCTCAGGGCCTCGGGGAGCCTTGGCGGGACCCCCAGGGCCTCAGGCCTTGGAGCCCTGGGGGGCACGACAGCGTACCTTCCGGCCCTCGAGACCCCTCTCACCAGGTCGTACTTGACGCTGAGCTTGTAGGTCCTTACCGAGGTCAGGATGACGTACCTCGAGGCCCTGCCCACCCGCGCAAGCTCCTCAGTGGCCTTAATTATCTCGTCCATGTTGTCGCGCTTTACCACTATCCACACGTTGTAGTCCGGGTCGTCCCTTAGGTACGAGTGGGTGACCAGGGGGTCGACTGCCGTGGCCTTGGCTACGGCGTCCACGTCCTCGGCCCTCAGCGCCACCAGCGCGGCGTCCTTGCCCTGCGACCTGAAGTTGTAGTAGAAGCCCACCCTCTTCAGTATTCCCCTGGACCTCAGCAGCCTGAGCTCCTGAAGCAGGGTCCCCTCGTCAACCCCAAGCGATGACGCCACGTCTGCATAGGGGTCCGTTGAGGTCAGGGGGAAGTTGTACTCGAGCTCCATTAAGGCCCTAACCTGGAGGTCCGTGAGGCCGCTCAAGGCGCTATCACCTCCTTGACGTTAACCCCAAGGCTCCCGGGCACGTAGGGGCAGGCGGGGTCCTCGCCGAGCGGGTCGCCGCTGTAGGCGAAGGCCCTGGCCCTGCTGCCCCCGCATATCTCCTTGAACTCGCAGGAGCCGCACCTCCCCCTGAAGGAGGCCTCCCTGAGGCTCACCATCAGCTTTGAGCGCCTGTATATGTCAACCAGCCTCTCCCTTCTAACGTTGCCAACGGGCACTGGCAGGAAGCCGCTGGGGTAGACCATGCCGTCGTGTGAGACGAACACTATGCCCTTGCCGTCCCTCGTGCCAGAGGTCTCAAACCTGGCCTCCCCGCCGGGCTCGCCAAGGAGGGCCCTGAGCTGGCCGGTCAGTCTCGTGTAGAGGTCCCCGAGCTTGATGAGCTTCGAGGGCTCCAGGTTCCTTGAGCGAGCGTAGTTAAGGAGCAGCGAGACCCTCCTAAACATGGGCCCCTCGGACGTCCTGACGTTTATGCCGTACCTGCTGGCCTCGTAGAGGAACGCGCTCACGTCCTCCCACTCCTGCGGCGTCAGGTCCTCCCTGGCCTCGGCCCTGCCGACTGGCACAAGGTAGAAGACCTCCCAGACGTCAACCCCGAGGTCCTTGAGGAGCCTTACCATGCCCGGCAGCCCGTCAACCGTGGACCTCATGACGGCCGTGTTGACCTGGACCTTGACGCCCCTCCTTATGAGCTCCCTTATTGCTGTGACGCCGGCCTCCCACGAGCCCTGGTAGCGCCTGACCTTGTCGTGGACCTCAGGGCTCGGGTGGTCTATGCTTATTGAGACCGCCGACACCTTGCCGCTGGCTATCCTGTCCAGGTTATCAAGCAGCGCCCTTGAAGGGCTGGGAGCCATGGCAACCGGTACCCCAAGGCTGTGGGCCTCGTCCACGAGCTCCCATATGTCTTCCCTTGAGAGCGGGTCTCCCCCTGTGAAGACGAGTATTGGGTAGGGCCTTCCAAACTCCGCCACCTGCCTCACGAGCTCAAGGCCCTCGGCGTGGCTCAGCTCGCCCGGCAGGGGCCTGGTTATGGCCTCGGCCCTGCAGTGTATGCACGCCAGAGGGCAGGCCTTGGTGGTCTCCCAGAAGACCAGCAGAGGCTTCTCCTCAAACGGCCACCTGCCCCTCCCGCTCAAGCGTCAAGTCCCACGGCTGCAGGCGCGTATAGGCTATTGATAATTAGTATATGTACGCAAGGACCTCAGGACCTCATGGACTTAATCCTTGACGCTATGACTTTGAGGGTCTCCTGCCTCCCCATTTTCTTGTCAACTATGACCCTTCCCCTTATCTCATACCACAGCCTGGGGTAGCTGGCCTCGTCAAAGGCCGGGTTGAGCCCCAGGTCCCTCGCGGCCTTAACTATCTCCTGCACGCTGGGGGACTTGACGCAGGCGTCGAGCGACAGCCTCCTGCCCAGAGACCTGGGGTAGTTGCAGTCGAGGAACACGGGCCATATTACCATCCTTCCCTCGAAGTCCTCCTTTGGCATGAGCTGCACCGTCAGCTGGCCGTCTGGACCCTCTGAACCCTGAGCTTTGCTATCTCCTTCTTAAGCCATGCCTCGAGGAGGGGGCACGTGGACGGGTCGTAGTAGCCTCCTGCGCCGCACTCGTTTAGGCGGGGGCACGCGGCGCAGGGTATGTCCAGGATACTGCTCACGTCAACCTTTATTGAGAACGTCGGGGCGCCGGCCTTCACGGCGTAAAGCTTGTACGTCCTCCTGCCGTTTACAGTGACCTCCTCGCGCCTCACAACCCCCCTGCGGATAAGCCTCAGGACGAGCCTTGAGCCCTCCCTGCTCGAAATGCCCAGGGTCTTCCAGAGCTCGCTCTGAAAGATGCCGTCCTTGTACTGACGTAGTATGTCAATGGCCCTCTCCTCCAGGTCACCGTTCTCCTTGTCAGACATAGCTGTCACCCTGTTAGTAGCTGTTAGGCGAAGTTCACTAATTTTAAGTAAGCTTGAGAGAGCTTAATAAGTTTCTTGATAGAAATGTAAGCCTTCAAGGCTCACTGCCTCGAGTACCTGCCCATGAGCAGGGAGTAGCCGAGCACCTTGCCCCTCATGGTGTTCAGAAGGGACGACGCGGTCACAGGCGATCTTAACGTGAGCTGCGCCGACAGCGCGTGGAGGGCGAAGTAATACCTGTGGGGCCCGTGCCCCCTGGGAGGGCATGGGCCGCCGTAGCCCACGTCGCCGAAGTCGTTAAGGCCCTGGACCCCCACCCCTGGGATCTCCCTCGCGCCGCTTGAGCCTATGCCCTCCTCTAGCCTCGTCAGCGTCGGAGGCATGTTGTAAATGACCCAGTGTATGAAGGTGTTGGCGGGGGCGTCCGGGTCATACATTATTAGGGCAAGGCTTTTGGTGCCCTGCGGCGGCGAGGACCAGCTGAGCGGCGGGCTTATATCCTCACCGTCACAGGTGTACTTGACGGGTATGACTTCACCCTCCTTAAAGGCCTCACTAAAGAGCTGGAACTGGGCCCCTTCGCGGAGCACGTACTCCTTAGCCAACCAGGTGCACACCTTTTAAACTGTAGGCCCTGGGAGGGCTTTAACTGTTAGCCAGTTGAACTCCTCGGAGGTCGGCTGAGACAGGTTACATCATCGCCTGGCTCAGCCCCGTGGTGTCCTCATCCCAACGGTCCAGTGGCCCCAGCGTTTATATGTGGCCCTCGCAGAGGAGGAGAACTTATTAGTCCACGTCATTTTTTAAGGAGCAGGGCTAGCTCTTGTGCGGCATAATAGGCGCCACGGCCAACTGCTCCAACGTCGTGCCTCTTATAATAAGGGGCCTCCAGAGGCTTGAGTACAGGGGCTATGACAGCGTTGGCATAGCGGTTGTAAGCAACAACGAGCTGGCCGTGAGGAAGGGGGCCGGCGAGCTGGAGGTCGTCAGGAGGAGGCTCTCCCTTGATGAGATGAGGGGGCTCACGGGCATAGGTCACACGAGGTGGGCAACCCACGGGCCGCCAAACGACGTCAACGCTCACCCCCACACGGACTGCACGGGAACCATAGCGATAGTTCACAACGGAGTCATAAGGAACTACGCCTCCCTCAAGGAGGAGCTCCTGGCGAGGGGGCACAGGATAAGGAGCGACACGGACACGGAGCTTGTGGCGCACCTTATAGAGGAGGGGGTGAAGGAGGGCAAGGACTTCGTCTCAGCGCTGGCCCAGGCCCTGAGCAGGGTGGAGGGCACCTACGCCTTCGCCATAGTGAACTCAAGGGAGCCAGACAGGGTCTACTTTGCCAAGAACAGGAGCCCCCTCCTGGTCGGGGTGGGCGACAAGGTGAAGGCCGTGGCAAGCGACGTGCCCGCGCTGCTGGACATCACCAGGGACATAATCTTCCTCGAGGACGGCGAGTTCGGCTACGTCACGCCGAGGGAGGTAGTCATTTACAGGCTAACGCCTTCAGGCTACGAGAGGCTCAGCGACGAGGAGGTAAGGTCAAGGGTTAGGCACGTCGACATAAGCCCTGAGGCGGCCAGCAAGGGAGGGTACCCGCACTTTATGATAAAGGAGATATACGAGCAGCCCCAGGCCGTCAGGGACACCTACGAGGGGAACGTCGAGGACCCAGCTCTCATGAAGGTGAGCTCCGCCATATTGAGCGCCAACAAGGTGATAGTGGTCGCCGCGGGGACGAGCTATCATGCAGGGCTCGTGTTCTCCTCCCTGCTGGCGAGGAGGGCGGGCGTCCTGGCCCACACCATAATCTCCTCAGAGCTGCCCTACCTGGTTGACAGTATTGACGGCGGGGACCTGGTCATAGCCGTGAGCCAGAGCGGCGAGACTTACGACACGCTTGAGGCGGTGAGGAAGGCCAAGGAGAGGGGGGCCACGGTAGTTGGCGTGACCAACGTGCTCGGCAGCGCCCTTGACAGGGAGTCCCAGCTCAGGCTCTACACCAGGGCCGGCCCGGAGATAGGCGTCGCGGCCACCAAGACGTTCCTGTCGCAGGTGATGTTACTTGAGCTCCTCTCAATAAGGGCCGGGGAGGCCTCGGGGAGGCTCAGGCCCTCCGAGGCTAACGAGCTGCTCAGGGCCCTCAGGGAGGTGCCGCAGGTGTTGGCTAACACGCTCGAGGCCTCAGACCCTGTGGCCACGGCCCTCTCCAAGGGGCTCTCGGGCAGCGCCTACATACTGGGCAGGGGGCTCGGGGCCGCCATAGCCAGGGAGGGCGCGCTCAAGGTAAAGGAGATAGCCTACGTGCACGCCGAGGCCTACCCGGCGGGCGAGAGCAAGCACGGCCCCATAGCCTTGGTGGAGAGGGGCTTCCCCGTCTTCATAGTTGCCACCTCAGACGCCAGGGAGGTGGCGGGCAACGCTGTTGAGATGGCGGCCAGGGGGGCGAGGGTCTACGTCGTGAAGCCGGCGGACCTTGGACTCGAGCTTGAGGGGCACGAGTCCATAACTAGGATTGACATGCCTCCGTCGTCTGGGGTGCTGGAGCTGGAGCCCTTCATACTGACCCCGCTGTTCCAGCTGCTCTCCTACAGGGTAGCGGTCAGCAGGGGCTACAACCCTGACAAGCCGAGGAACCTGGCCAAGACGGTCACTGTGGAGTGATGGCTATGATAGGGTTCGTACTAGCCGGGGGCTACGGCAAGAGGCTCCTGCCCTTAACCTCCAGGACCCCGAAGCCCTTCATGCAACTGCTGGGGAGGCAGCTGATAGACTACAGCCTAGACATGCTGAGGGAGGCGGGCGTCGACGACGTTGTAATAATTGCAACCCAGGGCTTCTCGGGCATGGCCTCCGCGGGCCGCGAGGGCGTCAGGGTCGTTGAGCAGAGGGGCCTTGACATTCAGGGGGCCCTGCGGACTGCCTACGAGGAGGCCGTCGCCTCAAAGGAGAGGGAGGCCATAGTTGTCTACACAGGCTTCCTGGCGAGCCCAAACACCATAGCAAAGCTCGCGGTGGAATATTACCAGACCAGCGGCTTCCCGGTAGTCCTTGCGCTGGCCTCGGCCGCCACGGGGCTCGAGACCTACGGCTTCGTGACGGTTGACTACAGGGGCGCCGTGAGGGACTTCATGTGGGAGTCGCAGGAGGCCAACAGGTGGGGCATGGGGAGGGGCTACGTCTTCGGCGGCGTCATGGTCAGCGGCGTGGAGGAGCTGGAGGAGGCCTCAAGGAGGCCCTTCGCGGAGTCCATGAAGTCCATGGCGAAGCAGGGCGTGCTGGGAGGGGTCCAGTGGCCCGGCAGGTGGGTTGAGATAGGCTACCCCTGGGACATACTTGAGGCTATAAACATGCTGCTCGACGGCGCCGGGACCAGGATAGCCAGGGGCGCCAGGGTTTCAAGGTCGGCCGTGGTGGGCGATAACGTGATAGTTGACGAGGGCGCAGTGATAGAGGACGGGGCAGTGGTGAAGGGGCCCGCCTACATAGGCAGGGACGTGAGGGTCATGAGCGGCGCCGTGGTGGAGGGCTTCTCCTCTATAGAGCAGGGCTCAGTGATAGAGGAGAACGCAATTGTTGACAGGAGCTATGTTGGAGTCGGCGTGAGGGTAGGTGCCCTGTCCGAGGTCAGGGGCTCCGTGGTCGGCGAGGGCGCCGTGATAGGCCCTGGGGCCCACCTGGTCGACGGCTACCCCGAGAGGCTGCCGGAGAGGCTCAGGTGGCTCGCAGAGTACCTGGGCGAGAAGGTCAAGCTGGGCGCCGTCGTGTCGCCAGGCCACGAGGTCCAGTGCTGTACCGTCAGCGGCAAGGGGGCAGTGCTGCCCTGAGCTAAGGCTAAATTCCTAGTCAAGGCTCAGGCAGTGGGATGGCGCCTGCGCCTGCCAAGGCTCACGCACGAGGAGCTGCTACTGGTGCTCACCGGCTCGCTCTCAGGCATAATATTCGGGTCTACGACTCTGGCCCTTCCCCTCTACCTGAAGTCGCTCGGGCTTGACTCGTTTCAGGTCGGCCTCCTGGTCGGCGGCTACGTCCTGGTGGGCTCCACGACGGGCCTCCTGGTGTCCGCCCTGGCGGACGCCTACGGCAGGAAGAGGTTCTTCATAGTTGGGAGGCTCGTGTCGGCCGCCGCGTACCTTCTGCTGTTCCTCGGCGTGCCAGCGGCAGCCCTACTCATCTTTGGCCTTGGGGGAGGGTCCCTTCAGGCCCTCATGGCTGAGAAGTCAAGGGATATAGACAGAAACATGAGCCTGATGTCGTCGCTGTCAACGGCCTTCGCCATCGTGGGGGCCTCCATACCTTGGGCCGTTGGCCTCAGGGACACGATGCTGGTGGACTCGCTGACAGTGATGGCAACGGCCGCGCTGGTGGCCCCGGTGAGGGAGGGCTACAGGGGCACGGGCAGGGTCACCTTCAGGCTCGGCTCAATAAGGAACATAGCCAGGCTCTCGACTGACGCCCTGATAGGGCTCGGGGCGGGCCTGATACTTCCCCTTATGTCCCTCTGGTTTAACCTAAGGTTTCACGCCACGGCTGCAAGGCTCTCCCCCGTCTACATGATGGCCGACGCGACGCTGGCCCTAGCCTCAATAGGGGCCCCCGCACTGGCCAAGGCCATGGGCAGGGTGAGGGCCATAGTTTTAACTCACGCCATAGGAATAGCGCTCCTGATAGCCCTGCCCTTCTCGAGTTCCCTCTACGAGGCCGCAGCGATATTTGTGGTCCGCAACGCGGCTATGAACATGGCTAACCCCCTCTTCATGTCGCTCGTGGTCACCATGATTCCGGAGGAGGAGAGGGCCAGGGGCTCGAGCCTGATCAACCTTATAGGTGGCCTTCCGAGGTCCATGGGTCCATGGCTTACCGGCTACATGTACTCCGTGGGAAACCTGACGCTGCCGTTCTTCATAACTGCGGCGCTTTACAGCGCTGCAACGGCAGCCTTCTACGTGCTGTTCAGGAACGTGAGGTGATCAGAAGAAGGACTTGCCAGAGGCTATGGCCCTGGCGGCGTCAAGGGCGAAGTAAGTTATTATCATGTCGGCCCCCGCCCTCCTTATGGCGTAGAGTGCCTCCATCATGGCGGCAACGCCGTCTATGAGACCCTGCTTCGCCGCCGCCTTTATCATGGCGTACTCGCCGCTGACGTTATAGGCCGCCAGGGGCACGTCCGGGTAGGTCCTCTTGACGAGGCTTATGACGTCAAGGTACATGAGGGCCGGCTTGACCATAACTATGTCGGCCCCCTCCTCAAGGTCCAGCCTGACCTCCTTTATGGCCTCCCTGGCGTTGCGCGGGTCCATCTGGTAGCTCTTCCTGTCGCCGAACCTAGGGGCCGAGTCCACGGCCTCCCTGAAGGGGCCGTACATGGAGCTCGCGTACTTGGCCGAGTAGGCCATTATGCCCACGTCGGTGAAGCCTGCGGTGTCAAGGGCCTCCCTTATGGCCCTTACCTGGCCGTCCATCATGCCTGAGGGGGCTATGAAGTCAGCCCCTGCCTGCGCCTGGGACACGGCTATCTTCTGGTAGACCTTAAGGGTTGAGTCATTGTCAATTACGGTTCCCCTCCTCGAGCTCACTGGGATGCCGCAGTGCCCGTGCGACGTGTACTCGCATATGCAGAGGTCCGTCATGAGCACTGGCTCCCAGCCCACCTCGGACCTTATGGTCCTTAGGGCCCTCTGCACAGGGCCGTCCTCGGCGAAGGCCCTTGAGCCCACCTCGTCCTTGGTGGACGGGACCCCGAAGATCAGGAACGACTTTACGCCGACCTCCATGGCTGCGTTGACCAGGTTTATGAGCTCCTTTGAGTCGGGCGGGTACGTGGTGTAGCCTTCAAGGCCAGGCGTTGGAACCGGCGACTTTAGGTTCTCGTCCACGAAGAGCGGCATTATGAACCTGGACGGCGAGAGGTCGACCTCAGCTATTAGCGACCTGAGGGCGCTGGAGGACCTCAGCCTCCTCGGCCTTATCCTTGGGAAGCCGGTCAAGGCCTCCTTCCCCTCAGGCCTATCATGGAGTTGTACCTGTTCATAAGCGCTTTGGCCAGCTCCGCCCTGGACTCCGGGCTCTCCCTGAGGTATGAGAATATCGGGAACATGGTCTTCTTCACCGTGCTGTTCAGCGCCGTTAAGACCGCCTGGTAGGGGTCCTGGCCCCCAGCTATGTTCTTAGCCGTCAGCTTAGCCTCCTCGTCAACTACGACGCTTATGACCCTCATTATTGACGAAATCGCCCTGTCCACAGCCTTCCTGAGTATCATCTGCTGAAGGCTCTCAAGCTCCTCCTCTATAATACTCTCGGCCCTGGGGACCTCCGAGAGCCTCGCTGAGAGGTTAGCGTTTACAAACTCCTTGATTTCGTCGATGCCGACGTGGGAGAGGGGCGACGCCGGGGGCGTCGAGATGTCCACGACGAGGCCTGACCTCCTAGCCGCCACCTCAAGCTCGGGCCTCATGCCGCCCTTTATGGCCACCAGCATGACGTCAAAGGGGGCCAGCGAGGGCAGCTGCTGAAGGGCGGTGGCCTCAACTTTGGCCTGCTGGCAAAGGTTTCCCAGGGCCCTGGCCCTCTCAGGGCTCCTGTCAGCTACCACCAGGGAGGAGGGCCTCCACTTGGAGCATATTTGCTGGACCATCTCGCCCGCGGCCATGCCGGCGCCGACCACTGCCACCCTCCTGCCGTCAAGCCCTCTCAGCCTGGCCGCGGCCACCTCAACCGCCGCCCTCGGGTACCCGAGGACGCCCCTTGATATGTTGGTGGAGCTCCTCACCCTGGCGCCGGCTGAGATGGCGCTGTGGAACACAGTGTCCAGGAGCTCGCTGCTGTACCCGGCCCTCCTGGAGTAAACCCAGGCGTCCCTGACCTGGCCAAGCACCTCGTCCTCGCCAAGTATGGCTGACTCGAGGCCTGAGGCGACGCGGAGCAGGTGCCTGGCAGCGTCAACTCCTGTCAGGTGGACGTGGCACCCGAGCATATCGCTAATTACGCTGTCAACCCTGTCATGGGCGGGCGAGTCCAGGTACACCTCAAAGCGGTTGCACGTGGAGAGCACCACGACGCCGCGGGACAGGGGCAGCAGCTCCTGGTAGGCCCTTTCTACAAGCCTTCCGGCGTGCGAGGAGATGCTGAGGAAGCACGAGTCCCTGAATGTGACCCCGTACATCTCCAGCGAGCTTATGTCTAGGCTCTCCTGGTCCTCCAAGAGCGACGCCAAGGGTTCCTATGGGCAGGTCCCAATAAGGGCCTTGCATATGCCTGCGGTCCATCTGGACTAAACCAGTATATACATGCCTATTTTAAACATATACTGAAGCTGAAAGACTGACCCGCTTTGCTCTATGTAGTCTATCATGATCCTGGGGGCGACGATTCAAAACTGGTAGAGATGGTCAGGCAGGTAGAGGGCGCCCACCTAGTCAAGGTCTCAGAGGCCGCGTCAATAAGTCCGTCAGCTGACGATAACGTGGTCCTCCTGATGCCAATGAGGGGAGGGCACTCAAGGGAGGTCATGGAGGTCGTCGCTAGGTCAGGGGCCTCGTGGAGGGGCACGATACCGCCCGAGCTGACGGCGTCAGCTATAGCCAGGGCCGCCAGGGAGGCCGGCTGCTCCAGCGTCAGGCTCTACTTCTGGCCGGCCAAGAGGTTCCTTGAGGACCAGCTCGACGACGTTGGAAGGATAGCGGCAATGATAACGCTCAGCGGGTTAACCGTGGTTAGCGATGGCTGCGCGGACTGCATAGCCCCCCTCGCGCTCCTCCCAGGCAAGATAGTCAGCGAGGCCGAGGAGGCGGCCAGGGCCTGCGGCTCAAGGGCCCTGGGCCCGCTCATTGACGTTGCATTTATCGAGATTAGGGAGTGGCTCAGGGAGCTCAGCAGGGGCCTCACGCTTAAAAGTTAGCCAAGGTATAGCTTCAGGGGCACTCAAGCGTGAGCGTGGAGTGGGACAAGGAGAGGCTCAAGCTGCTCGAGGAGCTGAGGTCCAAGGGGATAAACCCCTACCCTCACAAGTACCCCATAACGCACACCATCAGGCAGATAAGGGACCTGGCGGCTACGAGGAGCGACAGGCCTCACGAGCCCTTCCTCAAGGACGTCTCAACGGCCGGGAGGGTGGCCAACATAAGGAGGCACGGCAAGGCGTCCTTCGTGGACATCTTTGACGAGGGCGAGAGGCTGCAGCTTTACCTGAGAGTTAACGAGCTCGGGGACAGGTACAAGGACTTCCTCTACTATGTGGGAAGGGGCGACATAATTGGGGTCAGGGGGGACCTCTTCTACACAATGAAGGGGGAGCTGTCGCTCCTGGTTAAGGACTACCAGCTGCTGGCCAAGGCGCTTATAGAGCCGCCTGACTGGACCAAGCTGAGCCCGGAGTTCAGGTACGCCCACAGGTACGTTGACTTCCTTTACAACGACCAGGCCAGGAGGGCCATGGAGGTGAGGTTTAACACTATTAAGGAGATCAGGCAGTACCTCTACTCCAAGGGCTTCGTTGAGGTCGAGACGCCCGTGCTCCAGCCGGTCTACGGCGGCGCCCTGGCGAAGCCCTTCATGACCCACGTGAACGCCCTTGACGAGGACTGGTACCTCAGGATATCGCTAGAGCTCTACCTCAAGAGGTTCATAGTGGGAGGCTTTGACAAGGTCTTCGAGATAGGGAAGGTGTTCAGGAACGAGGACATAGACGTCACCCACAACCCGGAGTTCACCATGATGGAGCTGTACTGGGCCTACGCTGACTACAACGACATAATGGACCTGACGGAGGACATGATAAGGACCGTGGCGGCCAAGGTGCTCGGGACCACCAAGCTGAGGATACCCATGCCTGACGGCAGCGCGGCCGAGGTGGACGTGGGCCAGAGGTTCAGGAGGGAGACCATGTTTGACCTCCTCTCGGAGGCGCTGGGCAAGAACATAGAGGAGGTGAGCGACGATGAGATGAAGAGGATGCTCGACCAGATGGGCCTGGTGCCCAGGGGAGGGGTGTACTCAAGGGGCCTTATGATAGAGAAGCTGTTTGACAAGCTCGTCACGCCCAAGCTTATACAGCCCACGTTCGTGCTGGACTACCCCATTGAGACCACCCCGCTCTGCAAGCCCCACAGGTCGAAGCCGGGACTCGTCGAGAGGTTCGAGCTCTACGTGGCTGGCGTGGAGCTGGCAAACGCCTA
Organism: Acidilobus sp.; assembly: GCF_049973875.1. NCBI lineage: Archaea > Thermoproteati > Thermoproteota > Thermoprotei > Acidilobales > Acidilobaceae > Acidilobus > Acidilobus sp. The sequence continues at coordinate 20,851 of NZ_JBMFJI010000004.1, read as the reverse complement.
CACGGAGCTAAACGACCCCGTGCTCCAGGACCAGCTCTTCAAGGAGGAGCAGGAGATGAGGAAGAGGGGCGACCTGGAGGCGCACCCCTACGACGTCGACTTCGTCAGGGCCCTAAGCTACGGCATGCCCCCTACCGGCGGCCTGGGCGTGGGCATCGACAGGCTCGTCATGATGTTCACGGGCGTGAACAGCATAAAGGAGGTCCTGCCGTTCCCCATGGTCAGCGCTAAGCTGGTCCAGGGAGGCTGACCCTCACGGCGTAGTTAGTTGGCCGGCGCCGGTTTCAAGCTTATATATCTTGTCCCCGCCTTTTCCCCTTGGTGGGCCCGTAGTCCAGTCTGGCAGGATGCGGGGTACGCCAATGCCGAGGACTTGGCGCCCGACTCGGGTCCCTGTGGTCGGGGGTTCAAATCCCCCCGGGCCCACCAACTGCTTCTGAAGAAAGATGGAGGAGGTTTCACCGATAAGAGCCGCGTTGGCTAGGACTCCCTGGGCGCGGTCAGCACTGAGACGAGGTAGGCGACTAAAGTCACCGCAGCCACGGCAGCGAGGTCGAAGGGGAACGGTATAGGCGGGTCTCCCCCGTACACCGAGGAGAGGCCGTAGGGGCCTAGTATGTCAACCAGCATTATTGACGTCACAAGCCCCACGTACCACGCGCCGCCCCTGATTGAGGGCCTGAGGCCCCTGTCCATAAGGTAGCCGGCGGCCAGCGCGGCCGCGGTGGAGAGCACGGAGAGCAGCATGGTAAGGGCCAGGTAGCGCACCACCGCCTGCTCAGGGACGCTTATCCCTGAGCTCAGCGGGTAGAACACCTTGGCCGCAAGTATGTAGTCCGAGAACACTACGGCGGCCGCGTAGGGCAGGGCCACCGCTAACATAGAGGTGCGCGAGGAGACCGCCCTTATTATCATGAACGCCGCCAGGGCTGATATGAACGTTATGAACACCGGTATCATGGGTATCATGCCGGCCCAGTAGGCTATCAGCGAGGCCCCTATGGCGCCCAGCGCGCCGGCCATGAGCAGCTTAGCCGATCTGCTCCTGGCGGTGAAGGCGCCCAGGGCGGTACCCCCGGTCACGTAGGTCAGCAATGTAGTGAGCACAGCGTAGCTCCCTATCGCGTACCAGCTTGGGAAGGGCAGGAGGAAGATGAGGCCGAGCGCGAGGGCCACTATGAGTCCAAGGCCGGGCACGGCGTACCTGTTGAGGCCGCTCAGCCTGCGGGGCAGGTGCCCGTTGGCTGCCATGCCGTAGACTATCCTGCCCAGGTTGCCCATCTGGACTACTGCGTTGCCCAGGGGCGAGACCCAGGCGTCTATTATCATGACTATGCTGAGCACCCCGAGGCCCACAATGGCCAGCTCGCTGGCCAGTGGGGCTGCGGCTATGTTTGACACTGCCAGGGCGCTCCAGTTGCCCGGGGCCACGGGCTCGAGGCGCCTCACAATGGTCCCGTTGCTGAGCCTGACTGTCTCGTTAACCTCTACGCTCGACCACCTGAGGCCCCCTATGAAGGCCACCTGGAGCAGTATGAATATGACAGCAGTTATTGCCACTGAGAGTATGACTGCCTTAGGGACGTCGCTGGAGGCCTTCCTGCCCTCGCCGCTGTACTCAACGGCCTGCCTGAAGCCCAGCAGGGCGTAGGCTATGCCGGTGACCGGTATGGCTGCGAATATGGCAGCTGCTCTTGAGAGCCCCTCGACTGAGGCCTGGGTGCTGACGGCGAGGGTGAAGTTGTGCGGGTTGAAGGCTAGGGCGAGCAGGGCAGCTATCACTGTCAGGGGGACCGCTATTTTCCAGATCATCAGGGCGAGGCTCACGTTGCCCACGAGCGAGACCCCGAAGTAGTTAATGACGAAGATTACAATCACTATCGCCAGCGCCAGGAGGAGCCCCTTGGGCGTCAGCACCGTCAGCTGCTGCCCAAGCACAGTGGCGCTCTTGACGAGCCCTGGCACGTAATAGCTTGCGTAGTAGACTGTTGCCACCGCCTCAGCCGGGAGCAGTGACGATATTGAGAGCAGGTAAAGCGCGCCCGTGGAGAACCCCACCAGGTCCCCGTGGGCCATCTGCGGGTACCTGACCACGGCTCCAGTCCTTGGCGCTGCTGAGGCCAGGTAGGCGTACGCAATCGCCATGAAGGCCACTAGGGCGGCCGCCACAGCCCACGAGGCCACCGAGAGGGGCCCGTTGAAGGCGGAAGCCCCAAGGGGCGCGAGGAGCCAGCCGGAGCCTATTATTGCGCCTATGTTTATCGCCACGTAGTGCCAGAGGCCCAGGGAGCGGCTGAGCTTCCTGTCCTCCTCTATAATGCCGCGGTCAGCCAAGGGGCCTCACCCCGCGACTTATAAAGGAACTGTAATGGCCGCTACCAAAAAGCCATGAAGTTAAGCCTGGAGTTCCTCTGGGCCCAATGGGCCCATGAATCTCCACCACAAAGGTGGGTCGCCTAAGGCCTGACCGCAGGAAACGATATTTAAGCTTTCCTACTAAGTGATGGGGCTGTTATTGTATACAAATAACAAAAACAAGGTGATGGGTGAGTTAAAAGGGACTGAAGGCAATCAGGACTTAACTACTGGGCCTATTACCTCCTTTCCGGCCAGCTTGTTTATCTCGGCCACCCTCTCGTCAACGAGCTTCTGTACCTCCTCTACCTCGGCGGGCGTCAGGTGGGCGAACCTGCCCTGCAGCTTGAGGTACTCCGACACAGGCTTTCTCTTAGCTATTGGGAACGTGACCCTGAAGTTGCCGTGGTCTATCTCATAGAGCGGGAACACGCCGGTCTCGGTGGCAAGCCTTGATATGGTTATTCCTAGGGCGGGGTCGAACCTCCAGCCGGTTGTGCACGCCATCAGCACGTGTATGAACGACGGGCCCTCGTCGAGGACCTCCAGGCCCCTTATGAACTTGTTTATCATGTCCTGTGGGTAGGCCGGGTTGGCGGTGGCCACGTAGGGTATCCTGTGGGCGGCGACTATCATGTCTATGTCCTTCTTGGTCCTCCACTCACCCCTCCACACCTTGCCTGCAGGCGTCGTTGTAGTCCACGCGTGGAACGGCGTCGCGCCGCTCCTCTGTATGCCGGTGTTCATGTAGGCCTCGTTGTCGTAGAGCACGTACATTACCGGGTCCCTCCTCTCCAGCATGCCGCTCAGGCTCTGCAGGCCTATGTCAACGGTGCCGCCGTCGCCGCCGACCGCTATCACCTTGACCTGCTTGTCCTTGGGTATCATGCCCTTCCTCTTCATCACCTCGATGGCCCTGGCTATTCCTCCAGCGCTGGCGCCCGCGTTCTCGAAGGCGGAGTGGAACCACGGCACCAGCCAGTTGGAGTACGGGTACCTGGTGGTTGAGACCTCGACGCAGCCAGTGGCGTTCACTATTATGGTGTCCTTGCCGGCCACCTTGGCCAGCATCCTCATTATTGTGCCAGCCGTGCACCCTGCGCAGAGGCCGTGACCGCTCAGGAAGTACTCGTCCCTGGGCAGGTCGAACAGGCTCTTTATCCTGGGGAGCCTCTTAGCCTGCTCCGCCATCACTCCCTCACCCCATAGAATATGGTCTCAGGGTACTTCCTAGTCCTGGCCTCCCAGGCCAGGCGGGCAATGGCCAAGAAGTCCTCGTTCTCCATGGTCCTCTGCCCTATGCCGGCCACGACGCTGGTCAGGTTGAAGCCGAGGTCCTCCCTGACCTTGAGGCCGGCTATCTCGTTGGCCAGGGGTCCCTGGTAGGGCGCGCCGTAGCTTATGGCCCTGTCTATGACAAGCACGCTCTTCACGTTGGACGTGTAGTTGACGAAGTGCTTCACCGGGAACGGCCTGTAGAGCCTCAGCCTCAGCAGGCCCACCTTGAGTCCCTGCTTCCAGGCGTCCGGCAGCACGCTCTTCAGGGTGGCGGCGTAGCTGGCGTTAGCAACTATTAGAGCCTCAGCGCCGTCGCACATGTAGCACTCCATGATGCCGTAGCTCCTGCCGAAGGTCTTGCCGAACTCCCTGTCTACCTCCTCAGCCTTCTCCGGCACCCCCTCCATTGCCTTGACCTGCTGGTACTTTATCTCATAGTAGTACTCAGGCGGCACTATGGGTCCTATGGTCACCGGGTGGTCCGGGTCAAGCCTGTACGGGTAGGGCCTCTTGGGCGCAAACTTGAGCACTGACTCCCTGTCCTCGACCACCACGGGCTCCGTGGTGTGGCTCATGACGTAGCCGTCATAGCCCACCATGACGGGCAGCAGCACGTCCCTGTCCTCGGCTAGCCTGTAGGCCTGTATTATGGTGTCGTAGGCCTCCTGGGCCGTGTGGACGAAGTAGATTATCCAGCCGGCGTCCCTAGCGTTGAACAGGTCCGTCTGGTCGTTCCATATGCTTATCGGTGCGCTGAGGGCCCTCATGGCCACGCTCATGACTATGGGGGCCCTCAGGCCCGAGGCCACGTGAAGGATCTCGTGCATGAAGGCCAGTCCCTGGCTGGCGGTGGCCGTGAAGGCCCTCGCGCCCGCCAGCGAGGCGGCCAGGGTGGCGCTCAGGGCGCTGTGCTCGCTCTCCACGTGTATGAACTCAGCGTCCAGCTCACCGTTGGCGACGAACTCCGAGAGCTTCTCGACCACCGTGGTCTGCGGGGTTATAGGGTAGGCCGCTATTACGTCAACGTCTAAGTCCTTGGCCGCGTGGGCCACCGCGTAGTTAGTGCTCAGGGGTATGGGCCTCTTGTACTGGACCTGCGCCTGCACCTCAGCTCACCTCCACGGGAACCATGTCAATCGCCTTAGCTGGACACTCCTGGGCGCACATGCCGCACCCCTTGCAGTAGTCATAATCTACGTCATAGCTTATCTTGTAGACCCTCTTGGCCTTAGTTGTGTGGGGCCTGTCAAGCTCCTTTATGGCGTTGTCGGGGCAGACGTACCAGCAGATCCTGCACCTTATGCACTTGTCCTGGTCTATCACAGGCATGAGGACCTTCCAGTCGCCCGTCTTGTACTCGAGGCTGTTCCCGGGGTTCGCTATTACGCCGCCGATCACCATCTCCTTCCAGCCTGGCAACCTCACGGACATCCTGCTCACCTCCACGAGAGCTGGGTCAGGTCATAGGCTTCCTTGACTGCCATCACGTTCGCCTCCGCAATCTTGCCATGGAACCTGGACCTTATTACGTCTAACACCGTGTCCAACTTTACGACCTCCGTTGACTTGACCAGCGCCCCCAGTATTGCCGTGTTTACTATGTTGGCCTTCAGCCACTTCATTGCAACCGCTGTGGCGTCGACCGTTGCCGCCCTGTACTTGTTGCCGAAGCCGAGCTTCTGGAGGAGCTCGTCCGGCTTGAGGGGGCTGTTGGCCACCAGGATGCCCTCGTCCTTCAGGCCCTCTATGTAGGAGGGCTTGAGCAGGCTCCTGTCGAGCACGACAACTACGTCAGGGTGCTCTATGGGGGTCCTGGGTATGAGGGGGCTGTCCGTTACCCTGGTGTAGGCCCTTACGGGCGCTCCTCTCCTCTCAGCGCCGAACTCAGGGAACGCCAGCGCGTACTTGCCCTCAATGATTGACGCTGACGCTATGACCTCGCTCGCCGTCACAGCTCCCTGGCCTCCCCTGCCGTGCCACCTGATCTCTAGCATAACCAACTTTGAGCGCCTCGCCTGCAGTTCTGTGAGAGGCTGCAAATATAAGTAAATTGAGCTCTCCTCCCATAAAAAGTACCCAACTTAGAGGATTTTCTTTTTAGAATAACATCTAATTTTCTTTAACGGCGTTAAAGTTATATATACGACCATATACCTGTAAAGTCGGTGCGGGAAGCTTGAGTGAGACCGCGACCACAAGGAAGGTCCAGAGGCTCGGAGGGTCAAGCCTGATAATAACGCTGCCGAAGCAGTGGGCCAGGAGGCTGGGGATAAAGGTAGGCGACGAGATAGAGGTAATAGAGAGTGGCGGCAAGCTGCTAGTCCAGCCCAGGGACCAGAGGGCTGAGGACAGGGCTGGCACTGTTACCATAAGGTACAACGGGATAGCCAGGATGGCCGGCGTTGATGCAATAGTTGACTGCGCCTTTGTGCATGGCTATGACAAGGTGGAGATACTTATCAAGGGCCTAGGGGAGGCCGACGTCAAGAGGCTCATGGCTGAGCTCAACGCCAGCAAGAAGGTGGCCTCCGTGGAGAGAGGCACGGACAGGCTGACAGTGACCCTGGCCCCCTCGCCGAACCTCGACGTCGCCAGGCTCATAAAGGAGGCCAGCAGCTCGCTCCAGCAGCTGCTCGAGGCCGCGGCCTCCGGGGCCGAGGAGGCCGAGATAAGGAGGCTTGAGGGGCAGGCCCTGGAGCTCATAGAGTCCTCCCTCAGGAGCTCTAAGGGCTCAGACATAGTGGACCCCATGGCGTACGGGGTGCTCCTGGCCCTCCCCTCCATGGTGGCCGACTCCTCTGTGGTGCTGAAGGGCAGGGCTGACCTGCTCAACAAGATGAAGGAGGCCGTGGGCGAGTTCCTGGGAGGCCTTGCGAGCGCCAGCGGCAGGAGGCTGCTTAACGCGGCCATGATTGCCTCTGAGCTGAGGGACATGGCCCTCCATGAGGGGGGAGCCGCCGCAGTAGTAGCGCCGCTGGCCGACGCGCTGCTAAGCGCTTCAATGAAGCTCATATGTCCGAGCATACTTGAGCAGGAGGCCGAGGGCCTCTCAGAGTGATCACCTTATCTCTATGATGTCGCCGTCCTGAGGCACGTAGTCGGGCCCCACCCTCTGGCCCTCGTACTTGGCCCCCCTGCCCCATATCCTGGCGTACCTCATGTTGGCGGCCAGCGACGGGCTTATCTTCTCGGCTATCTCCCTGACCGTGGCGTCAGCCTTAACTATCAGGGGCTCAGGGCTGGGCGGCTGTCCAGGCTTCTTGGTGTAGATCCTCTTCACGTTAAGCAGCCTGTAGGCCACGGACCCCACGCTGCTCAGCCCCACGCCGGTCTCTGCAGAGGCAAGTATCCAGGGCACGTCCCTCGGCAGCAGCCGCGCGGCCTCCCTGGCCCTCGACTCGGAGGCTGGCAGGTCCGCCTTGTTGAATATCACGAAGGTGGGCTTGTAGACCTTGAAGCTGAATATTGCCTCCTCAAGGTCATCAAGGGTGGCGGGGCCGTAGACCTCAATGACGGCGTTGTAGACTCTGTAATTGTTGAGCAGCCTCCTGGCCTCCTCCTCGGTGAACCTGGGGGTGCCCCTGTAGATGAATGTGAGCCCTCCCTGGGTCCTCCTCTCAACCTTGACGAAGCCCTTCTCCAGGGAGTAGGCTATGCCCCTGTCCTCAATCGCCTCGAGGCTGGCCTTCAGGTCCTTGGCAGGCTCAGGTGAGTCGAGCCCAACGACGACAGCTATGACATCAGCGTTCCTGGCCAGGGCCACGACCCTGGAGTTGACGCTACCGTCAGGGTTAAGGAGCGGCGGCGTGTCAACAAGCTGCAGCTTTACGTCAAGGTAAGTCATCATGCCCGGCACCGGGAGCTGCGTGGTGTAAGGTATTGGGCTCACGGCCACCTTGGCGTTCGTCAGCCTGGCCACTATGGAGCTCTTGCCAGAGTTAGGGGGGCCGAGCAGCACCACCTGGCCCGCCCCGGCCTTCTCAACGAACATGCCGGGCCTTGAGCCGCCCGACCTCCTCTGCCTCTCCCTCTCGGACTCCTCCCTGAGCTCCGCCAGCCTCCTGGTGGCCCACAGCCTCAGCTTCTCGGTGCCCTTGTGCTTGGGCACGTAGCTCAGGAAGTCCTCAAGGGCCTTGATCTTCTCCTCCGTCGTCCTGGCCTCGCTGTACCTGTTAAGCTTAGCTATGGCCTCAGCTGGCAGGTTGGTTACGATGGCTGGCCCCCAGGGTCTTCAGCTCCTTGAAATGCTTTTATCCGTTCCGAGCAGCCCTCGCTTTATAGCCGTTTGGCTCAGCGCTTTGAGGTGAGTGGGGAGCGTGTCCCTGGAGGCCGAGGCCAGGAGGCTGGCCGAGATGCTTCTGGCCGCTGAGAACGCCGTTATCTTAACGGGCGCCGGCGTCAGCACGGCAAGCGGCATACCTGACTTCAGGGGCCCAAGCGGCCTGTGGAGGAGGCTGGACCCGTCGCTCTTTGAGATATCCTACTTCTACCAGGACCCCCTGGGCTCGTGGAGGCTCTTCATGGAGAGGTTCGGGCAGCTCAGGGGCGTCAGGCCCAACCCCGCGCATATCGCTATAGCCAGGCTGGAGGAGCTGGGGCTGGTGAAGGCCGTAATAACGCAGAACATCGATGGGCTCCACCAGGCGGCCGGGAGCAGGAGGGTGATAGAGCTCCACGGCAACGCCTCAAGGGCCGTGTGCACTGAGTGCGGGAGGAAATATGACATAGAGGAGGCATTTAAGGCCGTCAAGGAGGGGAGGCTCCCCACATGCCCTGTGTGCGGGGGGCTCCTGAAGCCTGACGTGGTCTACTTCGGCGAGCCCCTGCCGCCCGACGCCCTCGAGGAGGCTTTCTCCCTCGCCGAGTCCTCGGACCTCTTCATAGTAGTGGGCTCAAGCCTTGCGGTGAGCCCAGCCAACCAACTCCCCATAATGGCTAAGGCGAGGGGGGCGAAGCTGGCCATAGTAAACGTCGGGGAGACCACACTTGACGACGTGGCTGACTTGAGGGTCGAGGCCCCAGTCGAGAAGTTCATGCCAATGGTCTGCGCTATCGTAGAGGACATGCTTGCCAAGGGCAGCGGCTGCAGGGCCGCGGCGGGCCTAGGCTAACTTAAAGAGCACCTGGCCCTCCCTGCTGACCTCCTCGACCTCTCCTGTGACCTCAAGGTGCCTCAGGTGGGCCAGGGCCTCGCCTATGGCGAAGTACCTCTCGTAGGGGCTCATCTGATCCCACGAGCTGGCCGAGGTCCTCCAGCTCATTTGTCTGGCCACGTCATAGAGCGCGGCCGGGACCGAGAGGAGGGACCTCACCTCGTCAAGCCTGGCGCGGTGGTGCTCCATTATTTCATCAGCTCTTCTGGCCGGGGCATCTATGGCCTCCCCGTGGCCTGGCATCGCAGCGCCTACGTTCAATGACCTGACCCTCTCGAGGGTCCTCAAGTAGTCGCCCAGGGGGTCCCTCGAGGCCCGCGGGGTGTCCAGTATGACGTGGGGCGTTATCCTGTCCAGTATTACGTCCCCGACGATGGCAACCACGTCGCCCACCAGGGCTATGTGCCCTGGCGTGTGGCCTGGCACCTCTATTACCTTCATAGTCCCACCGCAGGCCTCCAGCGAGTCCCCCTCCCTCAGGGGCCTGGCGACGTCTGCGAGCTCGTCATACACGTCCCCGAGCCTTGGCACAGGGTGCACCTCCCTCATAGCCTTGACCTCGGCCTCCGGGACGCCGTAGTGCCTGTAGGTCTCCAGCACTCCCTCAAAGTAGTCCCTGAACCCCCTCCTCACCACCTCGAGGTCGGCCGCACCCATGTAGACCTCGGCCCCGGTCAAGTTGGCCAGCACGGGGGCCGCCGTCGCGTGGTCAACGTGAAAGTGAGTCACAATTATTGACTTCAGTTGCCTCAGGCTCAGCCCGGCGCCCCTCAGCTCCTTGGCCAGGCCGTCAAAGCTGTTGGCCCAGTACATGCCCGGGTCGACGAGGCTGAAGCCGTCGCAGTCAGCTATTACGTAGGAGTTCACGTGGCCGAGGGCCTTAATTGGTATCGCCACCTTCAGCCTCTGGACCTTCAAGGCCTTCCCAGACCTCTGTGGGGCCTGAAGTTAATTTCTCCCCTGCTAGACAGCTGCCGAAAGGAGCCTAGGACTCTCCTTTAATAGGTTCCGTCACCTATACTCTTACAGCGGGTGAAAGGAGTGAGCGTGGAAGCGGGAAAGGTTGAGGTGAGCGCGAGGGAGAGGAGGGTGAAGTTCGAGGTGTCCGCCGAGGACGAGGCGAAGCTCGACTGGTACCTCTCCAGCGCCTTTGCCGAGGGCGCATAAGCCTTAGCGTTGTTGTGCTAACCTTAATGAAAGGCATTCCTTAAAACTCAGCCGCGCCGGCGGAACCCGGTACCTGGCTTGAAGCTCTCGCTGCTAGGCCTAGACGCCCTGTCGCCGGCCCTGCTCTCAAGGGCAGTCGAGAGGCTTGGGCTGAAGAACATAGGCGACGCCTTGAGGGACGGCAGGCCCGTGCCCCTCCGCTCAATGCCCCCGATAACGCCCACCGCGTGGACCAGCATGGCCACCGGCGTCAACCCAGCCAAGCACGGGGTCTGGGGCTTCACTAAGTACTACAGGGGGCCCAGGGGTGAGCACCTCTCGAGGCCGTACACTTCGCTGGACGTCATGTTCCCCAGGGTCTTCGAGGACGCGGCCCTTATGGGGCTTGACGTGGCCGTCGTCAACTACCCCCTGACCTGGCCCCTCGAGGGCCTCTGCTGCCTTGACAGGATGACGGTGGTCGGAGACACCTTCCTGGCGCCGAGGGTTGACTACAGCCCCAGGGACCTGGCGGGCAGGCTGGGCAGGTACTTCATAACGTTCAGCGACATGCCTGACCCATACGAGAGGACCAGGAGGCTTGTGGAGGGGACCCTTGAGCTTCTCTCCGAGGTCGACGCTGACGCCTACTTCGTGGTGCTGCCATACCCGGACCAGGCCTTCCACAAGGATCACAGGGAGGTGCTCTCCGTGGGGCCGAGGTCCGCCGAGGTGTGGGAGGCCATAGACGAGCTGGCCGGAGAGCTCATGAGGAGGTCCAGGGCCTTCGTGCTGGCCTCGGACCACGGGGCCGGGGTGCACGGGACCTGCGTCAACGCGCTCGCGCCCCTTATGAGGGAGTTCGGCGTCGGCGTGCCGAGGGACCTCAGGGGCAGGCTGGCCCTTTACCTTGTCACTGCGGCCGACGTCATCTCAAGGGCCCTGCCCCCCCAGCTCTCGCCGAGGGGGCTTTCCAGGAGGGGGCCGCTGGCAAGGCTGAGGGGCAGGCTTGGCGGGGAGCTGGCAAACATAGCAGTGGCCGCCACCCACGAGTCCTCGGGCGAGAGCGAGCTGGCCAGGCAGCCGTTCACTTATGACGCGGGGGGCCTCTCCATAGACAGGGTACTCTACTTCAGGGACGAGGCCTCCAGGGAGAGGGGCCTCAGGGCAATGGAGGGCTCCCCGGCCTCAAGGTACCTCAGGGTTTCAAGGCTTGAGGAGAGGTTCAGGGGGGCCTACCTGCCCCCCTACCCGAGCATCTTCGTTGAGTCAGTCGACGAGTCCAGGTACCACGTGGTCTCAAGCAGGTCACTGGCGGCCCTCAGGCACGACATGATGCCTGACCACGAGGTGTACGGCGTGCTGCTAGTGAAGGGCGCCGAGGTGAGGGCGGACGCCGCTGAGGTTTACGACGTTGCGCCCACGCTGCTCTCGCTGCTGGGCCTCAAGACCCCCAGGGGGGCTGACGGCAGGAGCCTCGTGGGGGGAAGCGCGGGCGAGTACCCCTATGACGCTGCCGTCAGGCTGAAGGTGAGGCTCAGGGGGCGCGCTAGCTAGCTGGGGGAGGAGAGGGAAGGCTTAACAAGCTGTGGGAGCGTAGTTACATGCACCGTGTGATACATATGCTTGTTCATAACTTCATAAAAGCATTTATATCGCATCAAAAACATTATTTACCGCAAGCACAGTTTTGGGGTGCACATAGTGAGGTCAAGGAGTAGGAGGTCCGTATCTACAGCGGCCCTGGCGGCTATCATAATAGTCGTAATAGTTATCGTGGCCGTCGGAGGCTACCTAGCCTACGTCTCGTCGAGGCATCACGTCACAACCACAACGCCCACTACCACCACAACGAGCTCCACAACCACAACTACAACTACAACCCCTCCGCCCACCACAACGACGCAGGTGGTCACGCTTACCGTCGCTGACTCCTACAGCACCAGCGAGAACATAGCGTTCAACAAGTCCCTGGCGGCCTTTGAGCAGGAGTACCCGTGGATACACGTTGAGGTCGAGTACGGAGCCGGCGTAGGGACAAGCCCGTACACCTCTGAGGCCCAGGCCCACGACGCGCCCATAATCATAAGGGACACCAGCGACTCAGCCGGCGCCCTGTTCGCCGCTGGCATACTGGTAAACCTCTCCCAGTACCTGCCGCAGAGCTACTTCCAGAGGTTCAACCCGACCGCCATTGAGGACTGGACCCTCAACGGCTCTGTTTACGGGCTCCCTGACAACATAAACTACATAGTCATGTTCTACAATAAGAAGTACGTGCCAGAGCCGCCCAACACTACTGACCAGCTGATACAGATAGCCGAGCAGGTTAACAAGAGCGGGGTCTGGGGCATAGCGTACGGCGCAAGCGACGAGTACGGCTACAGGTTCGCGGCCTGGTTCGCGGGCTTCGGCGGGCAGATATTTGTGACGCAGAACGGCAAGGTGGTGCCCGCCCTCAACTCAACCGCCATGGTCAACGCCCTCAACTTCTGGTACAACCTGACGTACAACCTCAGGATAAACTACCTGGCCCCGAGCACCGGGGCTGGAGGCGCTGAGGGACAGCTCTTCATGGAGAACAAGGCGGCAATAATATTCGACGGCCCGTGGGACCTTAAGCCCTACTTCCAGGCCCTCGGCTGCGACCTAGGCGCCGCCCCGCTGCCCGTGGTGAGCCAGACGGGCCTCTACGCTGAGCCGTTCATAGGCAGCACCGGCTGGTCAATAACCACGCCGCAGGCCAACGGCGTGCCGGCGAGCCAGTGGAACGCCACGCTGCGCGCCGCCCTGCTCTTCATAGAGTTCATGACCAACTACAGCAACGAGTACGGCCTCTTCGAGTACGCCGGTGACATACCCGCGCTTAACAGCGCCTACCAGGCGGCCCTGCAGAACCTGAGCGCGCCGACCAGCAACCAGACCCTGGCCTGCCTGCACCAGGTGATAAAGGGAATACTTGAGCAGAGCCAGCACGGCCAGAAGTTCCCGAACATACCGCAGATGGCCTACTACTGGAACTCGTTCCACCAGTACGCCAGCGAGTTCTTCGCTGGCAAGATAAATGCCCAGCAGGCCGCGCAGGGCATGGAGCAGGCCTTCGTGAGCTCGCTGCAGAGCGCCGGGCTGCTGAGCCCTGCCCAGCTGCCTCCAAGCGAAGTTTTAACGGTGCCCGAACTCCCCGCCAGCAGGTACTGAGGCGGGGAGCTGATGCCAAAGGTTTCACCTAAGCTTGAAGGTCTACTATATTTTTTACCTCTCCTGGCCGCGGTGCTGTTCCTGTTCCTGTACCCGCTCCTATACTCTGTCTACATATCAATGACTGACATGAGCCTGCTTCACTTCTACAGCTACAAGTTCGTGGGGCTGCTCAACTACGTCTTAGCGATAAAGCTGCACTACATCTCAACGCTGCTGATAAACACAGTCATCTGGACCGTTGGGAGCCTCGTCCCAATGATGGCCCTCGGCTTCGCGCTGGCCCTCATACTGAACCAGAAGGACCTCAGGGGGAAGTCTGTTTTCTACGCAGTGCTGATACTCCCGTGGGCCTTCCCTGGCTTCATATCGCTGCTCGTGTGGCAGGGCATGTGGGTGTACCCATACGGGTTCATGAACAGGTACCTGCTTCCCCTGCTCCACCTGCCCCCCATAAACTCCCTGTCTTCGGTGCCTGACGCCTGGGCGGAGCTCATAATAACCAACCTCTGGCTGAGCTTCCCCTATTACATGACGGTCTTCTACTCGGGGCTGCAGAGCATACCAACTGAGCTCTACGAGCTGGCTGACGTCGACGGGGCTGGGGCCCTGACCAAGTTCCTTAAGATAACGGTGCCGTCCCTCAGGAAGACCATAGCCTTCGTGGCAATAACGAGCTTCGTGTTCACCTGGAACAACTTCTACCCAATATATGTGCTGACGGGCGGCGGGCCGGGGATTTCCACGGAGACCTACATAGTTTACGCGTACCAGCAGGCCTTTGCCTACAACAACTACGCCATGGCTGCTGCCCTCTCAATAATATCAACGCTGATAACCATCGTGTTAGCTATAGTAGTTATGAAGTACACGGGGGTCCTGGAGGGCATAACGTGAGGGGGTGAGGGTCCTTGAGCTCCAGGGGCCGCGCTAGGGCGCTGAAGGCGATAAGGCTCGCAGTGTCATACCTAGTGCTGATAGTGATGGCCATCTGGTCCATCATGCCCATCTACTATATAATACTTATCTCGTTCAGCAACGTAACCAAGCTCTTCGCCTTCTCCGTGAAGGACCTCATACCTAGCCATGTGACGCTTGCGGCCTACAGGCAGCTGCTCCTTGGCCGTTTCCTGCCAAGCATAAAGGCCCCCAACTTCCCGCTCTGGGTGATGCACAGCATAGAGCTGGCGGCGGCGACCTCCCTGCTCTCAATAGTGTTAGCCATGGTGGCGGGCTACGGGCTCTCCAGGCTTGACATGCCTGCCAAGAAGACGTTAGCCATGTTCACCTACATAATAACCTTCCTGCCGGTGACCGCGACCACGGTGCCGCTCTTCCTCCTGTTCGCCAGGCTTCACCTGCTTAACTACGTCGGCCTCGTGCTGGCCTACACGCCAGGCACCGCGGTCTTCGCCGCCTTCCTGGCCAAGCTGGCCATAGACTCCATACCGCCCGACTACGAGGAGTCTGCAATGGTTGACGGCCTCTCGAGGTTCGGGGCCTTCATAAGGATAGTGTTCAGGCTGGCAATGCCCGTGGTGGCGCTCACGGCACTCTTAGGTTTCCTCGGGGCCTACATGGACTACGCGACGGCTTACGCCTTCATAGGCATAAACCCCAGGATGTGGACCGCCATGTTGGGCCTCTACTACCTGGCCGGCCTCTACAACCCGGCCTCCGCGCCTAACTATAACATATTCGCGGCAGGGGCGGTGCTGATGGGAATACCGCTCATGGCCCTGTTCCTGGTGTCGCAGAGGATGATGACCAAGGCCTACAGCAGCCTGGCCGGCATAAAGTGATTTTAAATGCAGGCATGCTAAGCTCGGGTGGGGTTGACATGGAGTACATAAGGCTTGAGGACGTGTGGAAGACCTACAGGACTAAGAACGTCACCGTGACCCCCCTCAGGGGCCTCAACATGAGCGTCGACAAGGGCGAGCTGGTCGTTGTGCTGGGCCCCTCGGGGGAGGGCAAGACGACGCTGCTGAGGGTCATAGCAGGCCTCCTGAGGCAGGACAAGGGGCACGTGTACTTAAGGGGCGAGCTGGTCGACGACGTGCCGCCCAAGGACAGGAGGGTGGCCATGGTCTTCCAGAGCTACGCCATCTACCCGTTCATGAACGTGTATGACAACATAGCCTTCCCCCTGAAGCTGGCCCACAGGCCCAAGGAGGAGATAGACCGCGAGGTCAGGAGGGTCGCGGAGATGCTGAGGATAAGCGATATCCTTCAGAAGAAGCCCTCGGAGCTCAGCGGGGGGCAGAAGCAGAGGGTCGCCATAGCCAAGGCCCTGGTGAAGGGGGCCGACATACTTCTTATGGACGAGCCCATGGCAAACCTGGACGCCCAGGTCAGGGTCTTCGCCAGGGAGGAGCTCAAGCAGCTCCACAGGCAGCTCGGCACAACCATAGTTTACGTGACGCATGACCAGGTGGAGGCCCTGTCCCTGGCTACCAAGCTGGCGGTCCTCCACGACGGGGTAATACAGGACTTCGGGGACCCGATGGAGGTCTACAGGAGGCCGAGGAACGCCTGGGTGGCGTCGTTCGTGGGCAACCCGCCCATGAACCTGTTCGACGGGGTCGTGTCAGGCAGCTACATAGTTGCCAAGAAGGGCAAGCTCAGGGTCCCCGTGCCCGAGGAGTACAGGAAGCTGGTCAAGGAGGGCCAGGAGGTCATATTTGGCTTCAGGCCAGAGGACGTAAGGGTCGGCGAGGGGGAGCTCTCGGGCACGGTGTCCATGGTGGAGAGGGTTGGAGCCTACACTGTGATACACTTGGACGTCGGCGATGGTCAGCTGCTGAGGGTCGTCTACCCGTCGCTTTCAACAGTTAACAGGGGGGACAGGGTCAGCTTCAGCGTGCCCGCCGAGGCGGTCTCGCTCTACGACCCCAGCACGGGCAATAACTTAGAGCAGATGCGGTGACCCTTCCCCAGTTAATAAGCTGTTGCCCTGGCCTTCTCATTGTAACGCTTAAATAGGGGGGCTCCATTAACCCCCCGAGACCCGAGGTGGAAGCTGAATATAGGGGCGGCGTGCGCCTTAAGGTCCTCGCAATTGTTGTCATACTAGTGGTTGTAGCTGCCCTGGCCGCCTCCTACGCCCAACATATAAGGCCTCAGGGGACCCGCGCGGCCCTGTAGCTCTCCCCGCCGGCCCCCAGCACCTACTCGGTGGTGGCGGGCCAGCAGCTCAGCCTTTACGTGCCTGTGCCCGCAGGCTACTCCGCCGAGGTCTTCCTGGGCAACGGCTCAAGGGTCACTATCAGCGGCGACTACCTCACGGTGAGCTACCGCTGGCCCGGCAGGTACCTCATATATTACGCGGTCTTAAAGGGAGACAAAGTTGTCGCCTCCACGTCGCAGGAGCTCATAGAGGTCCTGGTGACCCCTAATGTCAGCGGGCGGCTGTCCCAGGAGGTCAGCGTTCCTGTGATTGCGGTGAGCGGCGTAAACGGCACCCCAGTCTTTGACGTGGGCCAGAGGTTCAGCATCTTCATAGGCTACCTCCAGCCGCCCTCGGGACAGAACATGACCATATACAGGTACTTCCTCAGCCTCGGCAACGGGACCACCATAGAGGTGAGCCCAAGGAACTACACGGCGTACCTGGAGACCGGCAACTACACTTACCTGAGGCCCTCCGAGGACCCGGTGAACATCAGCTTCAGCGAGCCCGGCCTCTACCCGCTGACGCTGACCATAGAGACGCTCAACGTGTCCAGCGGCCAGACCTTTAACTACAGCTACACGCAGACCGTGGCGGTCGGGTCCAAGGGCCTCAGGTTCTCCATGTTTAAGCTTGACGTGGACCTTCCAAACCCGGGGACTATAGTTGTCGCTAAGAACGTGCCCGGAGGGCCCTTCAGCTTCGACCCAGACATAGACTACGGCAACATAGGCTTTGAGGTGCTCCTTAACGTCTACTCGACCCTTGTGGAGTACTTCGGCGCCAACACTACCAAGTTCATACCCATGGCTGCCGAGTACATACCGACGGTGGGCAACTGGTCCAACGTGACCGCCAGGTACCTCTACGGTGCAGTATCGCCCAACTACACGGTGTACATATTCAAGATGAGGCCCGGCCTCAGGGCCGCCAACGGCGACCCAATAACTGCCTACGACGTGTGGTACAGCCTTGTCAGGGACATACTGCTTGCCGGAGGGGTGCCCTCCACGAGGGGCTGGATCTTGGCTCAGTACCTCATACCTAACTACACGCCCTTCACCTTCGTGGTCACCTCGCCGAACGACACGCAGGGGGCGGAGGAGATCATAGACGCCATAACATATAACAACGCCACTGACACAGTTACGTTCCACCTGGTGAGGCCGGTAGCCCCTCAGGTGTTCTTCACAGCGTTGGCTGAGGGCTGGGGGCCCGGCATCCTTGACGCCAAGTGGCTTGAGAAGGTGGGCGACGGCATAAACTTCACAGGGCTCTACGACCACAACCTCACGCAGCTGGCCGAGGCCTTCTACAGCTACGAGCAGACGGCCAACGAGTGGGACTATAACGAGGAGGTCAGGTGGGACCCCATGGCGACGGGGCCATACTATATAGCCGCCTACACGCCGGGCCAGAGCATAGTGCTGAAGCCCAACCCCTACTGGCCGACGAACATAACTGACATACCGAGGCCCAACGACACAATCATTATAGAGTGGGTCAAGGACCCGACCACAGCATATGAGCTCTTCGCCTCGGGCCAGGCGGACATAGTGACTAACCTGCCGAACAGCTTCATGCCGAGCATAGAGCAGCTGGAGAGCGAGGGCGAGGCAAGGGTTTACGAGTTCCCGAGCCTCCTTGAGGAGTTCTTCGGCTTCAACCTTAACATAACAGAGTCCCTGCTGTCGCAGCTCAACCCGGCCTACCACATGCCGGGCTGGTACTTCGCCAACCCGCTCGTCAGGGAGGCCTTCGCCTACGCCTTCAACTACACCGAGTACATAAATGACATAGTTGGCAACGTGAAGTACCACTTCAACTTCGGCAGCCCGTACTGCGGAGCTATAATCAAGGGGCTCGACGTCTACATACCCCCCTCGCAGCTCACGGGCTGCCCGACCTTCAACCTGACATACGCTAAGCAGCTGCTCGAGGAGAGCGGGTTCTACAACATAAGCGTCTACTTCCCAATAGTGGTGCAGGCAGGCGACACCACGGACTACACTGCAGCCGAGATGTGGGCCGCGGCACTCCACAACATAGACCCGAACATAGTGGCCCAGCCTCTCTACCTTCCGTGGCCAACCATGCTCTCCTACTGGGTGCCCGGCATGAACCCGATGGCCATATGGAACAGCGGCTACGTGGCCGACTACCCGCTGGCATCGGACATGATGAACGCCCAGTACACGGGCACCGTGTGGGTGGAGCCTGACGGCTGGAACGCGACCTACCTGGAGAACCTCAGCGCGTACTTCAACCAGTCAAAGGTAAGCTACCCGGGGCTGAGCCCGAGCGTCGAGCCCGAGGTAGGCAGGTGGCTCTGGCAGGAGGCAGTGGAGTACCAGGAGCTCCAGAACCTAATAGCGGAGGCCGACAGCGTCGAGCTGACAAACTCCACGGCGGCGCTGCCCCTCTTTAAGCAGGCCGAGGACCTGGCTGTGGAGCTCTACATGTACGTCTACACTATACAGCCAAACGCCTACTGGATAGTAAGGCCCTACATAACAGGCTACATGGGCTCTGTCGCATGGGAGGAGAACCCCATGATAGGCGGCGGAGGGGACTCCATATACTGGTGGTGGATCAAGGCGTAGGCGGGGTCCATGTTTTATAGGCCGGAGGGCCCCCAGTTCCTGGGCCCGTGGCGCAGCCAGGATCAGCGCGCCAGCCTCCGGAGCTGGTGGTCCCGGGTTCAAATCCCGGCGGGCCCGCTGTTTAGTTATTATCAGTAAAGTCCACGACGCAACTTTGTAACACAAAATATATTTTTCCCTCCAGAGTCACACACGCAGAGGCTAAGTGGTGGACATTATGAGGTCTTCGACTTTCGCGCTTGTGGCCGTCCTGCTGGTCGTCCTGTCCGTGGCCCCCCTGGCGGGCGCCGCGTCCCCTCCTAGGGCTTACCCGTAGCTGCCAGCGGCACACGAGGCCGTGTCATACCTGGGCCTCCTTAACTTAGCGGCCAGGGACCTGGGGGTAGCAGGAAACCATGACGGCCACTACTCGTTCCAGGCCTTCAGGTACGTGCCGCCCAATGAGACACCCATAGTAATGTGGATAGGCAAGAACGTGGCCTTCAACCACACGGGCCTGCCCTACAACGCCACCGTCTACATACCCCCCGGTAACTACAGCCTGATACTGCTCAACATGTCGATAAGGGAGCTGGGGGGCACGCAGTACGACACGGTTGCGTACGTCTTCGCCAACGGGACCCCGCTGCTCTGGGGCTCCACCCAGGAGGTACTGAACTCCACGACGACGGTTGACGTGACGCTTTTCGAGAACCTTCTCAGGGGCCCCGTGAGGTTCCAGTTCATGGTACCCAACGGCTACGCCCCCTCCATAGGGATAACGGGCTACTACGTGGCCAACGTCAGCCTGCTGCTCTACAAGGGGAGCCCGCCGCCCGGCCTGCCGAACTACTTCATACCGCTCTTCGTGAACAGGCTGGGCTACTCCATGACGCCCTCAATAAACGCCTACAACGACTACGTTGAGCAGCAGGTGACGATACCCAACGGCACCTACAGGGCGTGGCTAATACTCTACACCAAGGGCAACGCCTACGACGAGTTCTGGTACACCAACATACCCGCGGTCAGGTACGTCAAGGTCTACTACAACGGCCACCTGGCGGGCGTGGTGAACCCGTTCGAGACCATCTACACCGGCGGCATAAACCTGTTCTGGTGGAAGCCGGTGCCCTCAATAAACACGCTCTCGTTCCACATGCCTGACATAGTTGACCTAACCCCGCTGCTCGCCTACGGCCTCAACGCGACGCTAGCGATACACATAGCGGACCTGCTGGCCTCCTCGGAGGCCCTGGGCGTGCCGGGCACTGAGTTCAACTGGAACCTCGGGGGCGTGCTGCTGTGGGTCAACAGCAGCAACCCGCTCGTCGGGGCCAAGGTGATGACCAGCCAGGCCTCGTACCACGACTCGGGCCCGCTCATAATGAACCCTGGCGTGGCCGGCTTCTACTTCCAGGAGGGGGCCAGCTACTTCATAAACTACACGTCGCTGCTTGAGTTCGAGCACGGCCAGGAGCTCGTGAGCAGCCAGCAGGAGGGGGTGACCACCGTGGACCAGGCGTACAACTACGCCGGCACGTTCGCCTACAACTACCTTGACGAGGACTTCACCGTGAGCTCGTGGGCCCAGGGCTACGAGCCCTACAGGCTCCAGGTGAGCGCCAACTGGCCCGTCACGCTCTACTACGACTTCGTGGCGATACCAATAACCCCGCCGACGGTGTTCCCGTACAACGCGACCTTCCTGCAGAACGGTAGCATAGCCCTGGCGCCCACCTACGCCTTAAGCTACGCCTGGCCAGGCTATAACTTCACTGAGAGCCTCAACTACGACCTCAGCGCCGTGGGAGGCTTCGCGGGGGTCGGACTTTCACTGAGGCTTCATGAACTTGCGCTCAGCCCCTCGCCCTCAGCCCCCTTGTCCATCTCCCCGCGCCGTCTGCGGGAGCGGCAGCTGAACCGCTCCCCTCGAGGACGCGGGGAGCTTCATAGGGCGCCCTCCT
>NZ_JBMFJI010000003.1:0-119349 GCF_049973875.1 Acidilobus sp. | reverse complement strand
CTCCGCCCTAGCGTTGGAGACTTTAACAAAAGTTATTGTTGGGTTTGTTAGCGAATAGTAAAGTAATGACTGACTTAGGCTTCCATTGTAAAGGACGCAGTATGAGTAGTTGCTCGCGAAGGTGCCTACAGTGTTAAACAAAGGTAAGTTATAGATGAAGCGCGCAAGGCCAACGTAACTGAACCCTACCATGCTGTAGGCATGGCCGTACCTTGAGCTACAGTAGTGGGACACTGCGTCTCCTATAGACACGGCGCCTCCTTTGCCTCCTCCAGAGCCATAGAGCGTGCCGTTCTCATCAACGTATATCTGATATAGAAGGCCCTCCTGCATCACATACGCAATATTGTCGGTACTGAGGTTTTGAGTATAATAGCTGTTAACTCCCCAGTTCACAGTCCCTAATGTAGAGCCGTTTAGGAACAGCATATAGATTGTCAGGTTGTTATACGGCAGTATCTGCCTGTCAAGCCTTACCCACACCTCCGCCTCCGTTGAATTATAAAACTCTATCCAGCCGTTCAGCGGGTCCCAGCCGGTGCCGTTCCAGATTGCAAAAAGCACGTTGGCAAGCGGCACCAGGCCACTGCCGTCCCTAACGCTTATGCTGCTATGTTTAACTATTTCACTGTTCAGGTCTATAGTAAAGTTGACCGTGAGGTCCTTGGGAGTGGCCTCGCCGGTAGGGTTGTAAAGCACTATGGGCGTCAGGTTAACTATGGTGTAAACCTTAGGTATGGCTATCCTCTTGCTGGGGCTGGCCACGGAAATGAGAGTAGACACTACCTTAGTGCCTATCAGCTGCTGTACCGAAGTGCTGTTATATGGATTGACGCTCACCTGAGCCGCAGGGGCCGCGTAGGGAGTTACGGGAATGGCGGCCATGGCCTCGCCGCTCTGAAGCAGCACAACCATGTTGCGCTGCGTGACCTCCAGCTTACTGTTAAGTTTCACTATTATGGTCAGCCACTGCGCGGGGCCTGCGGAGGCTGGAAGGCCATATATTATGCCATAGGGGCCTATCACAGTTACGTTGGCCAAGCCGCCAGATGATGAAACTAGGAGGGGCGACCCGTTTACAAGCCTCAGGGACAGTCCATCAACCTGGTAGGAGTATGGGAACTGGGAGTAAAGCTTAAGCTCGATGTAGGTGCCGTTGAAGTACACCAGGTAGGCCCTGCTGTCCTCCTGCAGCCCCTGGGACAGCTGCAGATATTGACTTCTCTCCACGGCGTAGCTCGTCCTTAGCCTGTACTGCTCCATCATGTATATCATTGCTGCTATGGACGCCAGGACAGCCAAAGCTATTATAAGTCCTCCAACTATGGCCGCCTGGGACTTACGGCCCTGCGTATACGCTCACCTCGCCCGAGCCTGTTACCAACGTGACCAGGCCAGGCCCCGACCACCTGCACGAGACGTAACCCATGGATGCCGCCGGCAGGTCCGCGGGCAGCTTATAGGCAACGCCGCCAACGGTGACGTTGCAGCTTGCCGGGCTGGAGTTGACCAGCACGTTAAGAAGCCTCACGCCGTAGGGGCCCGTGCTGAAGGTCGCATATACTTGGTCTCCTGCCGACCAGGCGGACATGGGCACCAGGTACTGGAGGTATTCATAGCCGTTTCCAACAGATCCCTCGTACTGCGTCAGGGTAACGTAGTAGTAGCTCAGAAAGGCGCCCCCCACCGCAAGTACGACGAGTATTAACATCAACTCAGCCACTTCGTCGCTTATGCCCCTGACGGTCAACGTTTGTCATTTTACCATTATATATTCGACGCTTTTATTTTTTTAAGCAGCCTTTGAATAAACTCAAGCAAGTCACGGCATTCGTCAAAGATTATACGTCAAAGATTATAGTAAGGCTATAAGGGTGGTCGCCCCAGGACCATGCATAGCCACAAGAGTAGCAGCCAGTGTGGCTGACCCTATGGCCAGCAGCTGCATGAAGTTGCCCACTGCCTTGGGCGGGTAGTCGTCTATAGCCTTTGCCATAACGTAAGCTGAGGCCAGGGAGAGCACTATCAGAGCGTAGTAGAGGAACCCCTCTATTGCCACCAAAGTCGTGGCGCTTAGCTGGGAAGCGCCGAGCGCCACCGGGGCCTGTGACAAGGACCTAGCTATGGAGACCCCTATGCCGCTGGCAGCGCCGTAGACGGCCACGCCCATGTAAACTATCATTGAATATGACCTCAGCCTGTTGAAGAGCGAGAACTCCATCCTGTCCAGCTCTGCGGCATACTTGCTGACAACCTCTAGCACGTCCCTGGCCCTGCCCCCGCTCCTCTCCGCAACCACTATGGACGAGAGCAGGAGCCTGACCTCCCTTGGAACCTTTGAGAAGACCTTTCTGAAGGAGCCCTCTGCGTCTCCTGTGGCCCGGTAAAGCGCGCTGAAGGCGCTTATGTAGTCCCTGAGGGGCCTCTCGCTCAGCGATGCTGCGGCCTCAAGAGCCTCCGCCATGGACTCGCTTGAGGCCGCGATGCTTGGAAACACCTGCAGGAACACCCTGCTCTGCAGCTTCAGCCTCTTGTAAACGCCCTGCCTCCTGCTTAACACTATGGCCGCGGGAAGCAGGGGCCCAAATATTATTATGTCCGTGGCTATTATTGACGTTACTCCCAGGGGCACTGGTATTCCATCGAAGAACCCGTAGGTTACATGCCTTATTATAAGGAACACCAAGACGTACTCGTCGAGCGCTATGGCAACCGCGAGCGTCGTGTAGAACAGCTTTAATTTAGAGAGCTTCAACCTTATCACCCTAGAGCTTTATTTTGGAAACCTGATCATCTATCAGCACGACTGTTACGGCCGAAATTATCGGCATGAGTATGAATATGGCCAGGACTACCAACGAGGTGAACGAGACCCCATGTATGGGGTAGACGGAGAAGAGTATCCCCATTATCGTTACTAGGATGGGCATTATCATGCCAGCCGAGAGGAACATCTCCAGCAGGGAGCCCACGGAGGCCGCCACCTTGTCAACAAGGCTGTAGTAGTAGTTCGTGTAAGTCTCAAGCTGATAGCTGACTATCGAGAGCAGGTCGGAGCCCGTGCTCACCCCCTTAGCGAGGGACTCGGCCAACGTCCTCAGGCTGTTGGACGGCGTTATCTTAGAGAGCTCGTTTAGGATCACCACCGGGTCCTGGGAGAGGGAAGTCATTAACTTTATGTAGTTTATCTCAACCTTGAACTCCTTGAGCTCGTCCTCGTACATTGCCAGGCCCGCCAGCGCCTCTGAAAGGTTCTGGCCGCCTGCCAGGAGGGAGGCCAGGGTTGAGGCGAAGACGTGAAACTTAGCCTCGAGGTAGTCAGCCCTTGAAGTGTAGTTGAACGCGGGGATCCCTATCGACAGGGCTATTGAGAGCAAGAGCCCAGAGGCTGCAGCCAGGGCCAACGACAGGTACTCCACAAGGGCGCCCGGCGATAGCCTCTCGAGAACTATGAAGGCCAGGAGAGGAAGAGACGCTGTCATAAGCGCCATCAGCGGCAGGGCCACCTTCCTGCAGTAGCTGTCCAGGTCCTTCGCTATACCGGAGCCTATTATTATGTACTCTATGTTAGGGCTTAACCTTAGCAGCGCCCTGCAGAGGGGGAACTTCAGGGAGGGCCCCGGCCTAAGCCGGCGGCTCAAAACGCTTCACCTCCTTCAGCGCGGTCTTATAAATGTTCTCTGGATCGCGCTCGTAAAGTCTTATGATAGTGTGAAGTAGCGTCACGTCGGCGTTCTTCTCCGCCAGCCACTCGAGGACGGTGGCCCTGCGTATGACGTCTTCGTAGGCTTCGTCGTAGGTTATTAGCCTCAGCTCGGCCACCGTGCTCAACAGGTCTATCCTTTCCTTGGTGAGCCTCCAGACGTCCTCCTCTGGATCCCATACAACTATCTCGCCTAACCTAATGCTGTCCGTAGAGGGGTCGTAGCCCCTGGACTCGTGAACCCTGGTCACCCTCCTTGAAACCTGGCCCCCTCTTTCCACCCTCAGTATGTTGACGAACAACTTAGCCGTGGAGACAAGGCTGGCTGGGACGTTCATAGGCGGCGAGGTGAGCCTCTTGATAAGCACATCTGCCGACTCCGCGTGGACTGTTGTGAGCCCCCCGTGGCCGGTGGCGAGGGCCTGGAAGAACGCGTAGGCCTCCCTGGACCTTATCTCACCCACTATTATGACGTCCGGCCTCTGCCTGAGGGCCGCCTCCACCTGGCTCTGCAGCGTGACGTTCTCGACCCTTGGGTCGGTTGACGGCCTTGACACCATGCCTCCCCAGTTTTCATGGAAAGGCAGGAAGACCTCAGGCGTGTCTTCAACAGTGACTATCTTGTACTCGGTGGGCACCAACATCGTGACAGCGTTGAGCAGGGTGGTCTTTCCGCTTCCTGTAGGACCATAAAACACCACCCCCTGCTTACTTGACACCGCGATCCATAGGAGCGCCGCCACCAGCGGGTCCAGAGTCTTGAGCCTGAGAAGCTCAACTATCGTGAAGGGCTCGGCCCTGAACTTCCTGATTGTGAACTGGGATCCATGGCGCGAGACCACGTCGAGGACTATGTTAACCCTATACCCCTCACGCTTCAGGACGCCCTCAACTATGGGGGTCGCTATTGAGGGCTCCTTGCCGCTCCTCACGCCCAGCTTTGCTACGAGGGAGTTAAGCTCCTGGGCGGACTGCATCACAATGTTCGTGGTCAGCCACTCGTACTTTGTGTGGTAGACAAACAGTGGTATCCCAACCCCATTGCATGAAATGTCCTCTATGTAAGGGTCCCTCATGAGGGGCTCTATGGGACCGTACCCCACCAGGTCCCTGGCCACATGATACGCCACTGCCGTTACGGCCTCGTCAAGGCTTCCCCCAGCCTTAAGCGGCCCCCTTACTATACTCTTTACTACCTCATAGGCGTAAGGTCTCAGAATGTTAAAGGCCTTCTCGACGCTCCCGGAGGCGTTAAGCGCTTCAAGTAGTGTCAAGTTCCTTGATATAATTGACAGCAGCTCGCTGTAAGCCTTACGTCTTACCTCTGTGTTAAGGGGGGGCTCCGTTACTTCATAATATCTTCGGCCCTCCGTATCCTCGTATATACCGACCTCTACCTTGGGCATCCCTATAACTGCGTACTTCTCTAGCAGTTTGACGCCTTCCGGGGCCGCCTTCTCAGGCATTGATGGAGGGCCGTTATTAGCGATAAGCTCTCTGAAGCTCTTATCGATTACTCTCCTTGGTCTAAGGCAGTAAAAGTGCGGCCGCTGGGGCAAGTATTAGCTATGGCCATGGGCTGAGCGTCGCCTCGCGAAACCTTGCCTTTAACGTTCGCTGGGCGGCCTAGAGGCAGGCATATTAGCTAATATAGTTTAAGCGCCGACAAGAACACGAGCAGAGATGAGGAGTGGCAGGGACAGGGCTATAAAGGAGGCGCTGCTGAGCCAGCTGAAGGGCAAGGTGCCCTTAGATGACGTTATTGAATGGCTCTGGGACGACTTCGGCCTCAGAGCTAAGAGGAGCTGGGAAGACGTTGGAAAGGTTATAACCTCAAGCAACGAAATACTTCCACAGGACGTGGCTGTCTTCATGATAGAGGAGGGCGTGACCCCCGATGAAGGCGCCTGGAGCGTCCTACCAGCTCCAAAGGGTCTGCGAGGCGGTGGCAACACTAAAGCGAATAACGGCGGCTGAAAGGGGAGGGAAACCAGGGTTCGGCCCCTGGCACGTCCTTGAGGCGCTGAGGAAGGTCTCCAAGTACGAGCTCGGGAGGATAGCGCTGAGCCGAGAGCTCGGCCTCACCGAGGCCTCCACGAAGACCCTCCTGAGGAGGTTAGTTGATGAGGGCCTAGTGATAAAGGATGGTAAGGGCAGCAGGACCTCCGAGAAGGGCCTGCAGCTTCTCTCGTCAATAGGCGACGTCCTCTCGCCCGTCAGGTGCTCAGTTAAGGGCATTGAAAGGTTAGAGGACTGCCTGACCCTTACCATAGACTCAGAGCCCCCTAGGGATCTAACCAAAATCTATGAGATCAGGGACTATGTGGTCTCTGAGGGCTGCCGGCTGGCGGTAGTCGGATACCTAGACCCGCCCCAGCTGGGGTTCCCCGGTCTCCCTCTGGAGCTGGAGAGCGCCCTGAAGGAGTCCGTGGCTAACGTGTGCGGGCTCGGCGAGGGCAAGAGGGGCACGATAATAATAGTGCCCTCAAGCTGTGGACCGGCCCTAGTTGGGGCTGCCACCGACCTGCTGGCCCGGGAGTGCGGCCTGCCATTATAACGCGAGGCTTCTGCGCCATTTCAGCCCTTGTAAACTCCCCGGTTTACACACGAACGCCCCAGTATTACTTGGCCTTTCACGTGGAAACCTCCATGAAGGTAAATGTTAACTGAGGCGCTATGAAGAAGGATGTCGAAAGAGAGCAGCCGCTGGAGGCGTTAAAGGAGAGGGGCGGGCCCAGGAGCAAGCTCGTCGACGCTATACTAGTGCTACTCCTCGCAAGGCCTATGAAGGCGGCCGAGATAGCGGAGGTCCTAAGGAGGGAGCCCAAGTACATCTCAAGCTACCTCTCATATTGGAAGTCTAGGGGTTATGTTGACTATGACCTGGGCCTCTGGTACCTCACCCCTAAGGGCGAGGACTACGCCAGGCAGGTCGCAGAGGCCCAGCGAGATGAGCAGTTTAACGAGTTCGTGGCCCTGGCCCAGAGGCTCATGTCTACAGTTAGTCAGACAAGAAACTACAAGAGAGGGGGTCAGCAGGGCGGTGAGGGCAGCGAGGTCCAGTCATTCATTGCCGGGCTAACCAATAAAACGGACAAGAAACTACAGGAGAGCAGGGTCTCCGACGCTGCATGCGTCCTCCAGGAGCTTAAGGATAAGGTGTCTGACGAGGAGAGTGAAGTGGTCATGGAGCTCCTGACTCATTACTCCAAGTATGGCGTGACCTACATGTACTTAGATCAGCTGGCCGAGAAGCTAAAGGCTGACTACGAGTGGCTTCTCAGAAAGGTCAGGGACCTGCAGAGCAAAGGCATCGTATACATCTACACGGATCCACGCCTTGGCATTAGGGTTGGATTTTCTAAGAACGTCAAGGAGGTGCTTAGCCGCTGCCAGCACTAATCACTACTATACAGCGCCTATATTATTGCTCTCAGGGGCTGTCCTGCGCGCTCTGAAGAGGAATTCTTTAATAATACCGTTTGTATAAAGGACAGAGTAATACGCCCCTAAGGTAGGGCTGCCCTCTTGTGGCTGGGACTCTTGCCCTGTAGTAGTAGCTCATACCAGGTGTAAACCGGGGAGTTTACAAAGGACTGGGCGAGATGAGCAGTGGAACTAGGGTAAGCTCCTTAAAAACTTATGAGGAAGATTATGAGTGCGGGGTAGTGGGTCTTGTCACTTAGCGAGTCAGGCAAGAACACCAGGGAGAAGCCAGATGACGACGAGCTGTCCCTGCTAAGGGAGAAGGTCAGGTACTTAACGCAGCTTAACATGAACCTTGAGAAGGACCTGGAGTTCTATAAACAGGAGCTCAACAAGCTGTTAGAGCCGCCATACATAGAGGCTATGGTTCTGGAGGTGTTGTCCGATGGAAGGGCGGTAGTCAAGAGCTCCACAGGGCCTAACCTCGTGGTCAGGATAGCGTCAAACGTTGATATAGACAAGCTTAGGCCCGGCGCCTCGGTGGCCCTTAACAACAAGGGCTCTACAATAGTGGAGGTGCTCCCCTCCATTCATGATCCCCTGGTTGAGGCCATGGAGATAGAGGAGAGGCCATCAATCACGTTCAAGGACGTGGGCGGCCTAGAGGAACAGATAAGGGAAATATATGAGGTCGTTGGGCTGCCCCTCATAAAACCGCAGCTCTTTGATGAAATAGGGGTGGAGCCTCCCAAGGGGGTCCTGCTGTACGGGCCTCCGGGCACGGGCAAGACGTTGGTGGCCAGGGCCCTGGCGGGCGAGGTCAAGGCTACGTTTATAAGGGTAGTGGCGAGTCAGTTCGTCAACAAGTTCATAGGCGAGGGCGCAAGGATAGTGAGGGAGGTCTTCAGGCTGGCCAAGGAGAAGAAGCCATCTATTATATTCATTGATGAGATAGACGCCATAGGTTCAAGGAGGGTTGACATGGGCACCAGCGG
Source organism: Acidilobus sp. (assembly GCF_049973875.1). Classification (NCBI taxonomy): domain Archaea; kingdom Thermoproteati; phylum Thermoproteota; class Thermoprotei; order Acidilobales; family Acidilobaceae; genus Acidilobus; species Acidilobus sp. The sequence goes on along the minus strand of NZ_JBMFJI010000003.1, from coordinate 111,225 downwards.
CGACAGGGAGGTCCAGAGGACCATGCTTCAGCTGCTTGCGGAGATGGACGGCTTCGACCCGCTGGAGGGAGTCAAGGTGGTGGCCGCCACTAACAGGATTGACTTACTTGACCCAGCCCTTCTGAGGCCGGGCAGGTTTGACAGGATAATAGAGATACCGCTCCCTGACAAGAAGGGCCGGCTTGAGATACTCAAGATACACACCAGGAACATGAAGCTCAAGGACGTGGACCTCGAGGAGATAGCCTCAATGACGGAAGGGTTCTCAGGCGCCGAGCTAAAGGCGGTCGCCACGGAGGCCGGATTCTTTGCCATCAGGGATGGTAAGAACTACGTATCCCAGGAGCACTTCATAAAGGCCGTCGACAAGGTTCGTAACAGGATGGAGAAGAGGAAGCAGATATTTGGAACTCATATATGAAGGCCAGCCGTCATGCCCAAGGTTCCTACCCCTCATTATCTAACAACGCGAGCAGGAACTCAGCTATATTCTTGGCAAGGGGGACAGGGACGGCCTCGCCGACCATGTTATACTGTGAGTCCCTGCCCCCTAGGAAGAGGTGGTAGTCGGGAAAGCCCATGAGCCTGGCCTGCTCCCTAACAGTAAGCAGCCTGTCCTCGTAGGGGTGAATGAAGCGGGAGGATCCCATTACAGTGGGAGCCGGCCTCCTGGGGTTAAGCCTTATGAAGTTGCGGAACCTCCTTGAGTCGGCGCCCTCGAAAGTTATCATGGCCCTGCCCCATCCTATCCTTGACACCTTCCTCTCCAGCCTCCTGCTCAGGGGCTGAGGGTAATCATGATTTGGAGGCCAGGGGCTCCCGGGCTCGGGAAGGCCCTTAAGCGCCTCCTCCACAGTTATAGGCCTGGACTCCCTGAGCTTAAGCTGCACGTTCGAGACAAAGGCCCTAACCCTCTCGTTAGGGGCGCCGTACTTCTCTGACCTAATGATGTTGAAATAAACTTCATCATAGCCGCTGCGCCTAAGCTCATCCTCTATTACCTTCCTTATGGGCCCCTCCGCCACTCCGCTAACGTTTTCTATGACAAAGTATTTTGGCTTCAGCTCACCTATAAGTCTTATTGCGTGAAGGTAAAGCTGACCTATCGGGTCTGAGAGTATTCTGTCGACAGGGTCCTGCATCCTCCTCCTGTTAGTGGGCGTGAAGGGCTCACAGGGCGGGCTCGCTATGACTACGTCAACGTCGCCCCTTCCGTAGCCGCTCACGTCCTTTATTATGGGCTCGCTCACGTCCTTTATGTCATCTGCAATCAGGTACGTCTCCGGAAAGTTAGCCTTGTAGGTCTTAGCTACCGGTGGGTCGTTCTCCACCGCGGCCACAACGTTAAAGCCGGCCAGCTCAAAGCCCCTCGAGAAGCCTCCGGCGCCTGAGAATAGGTCAATGACCAAATATCTGCCTCTCATCCCTTTTGATCTCCTCCTCAAGCCTAGATATGCGGTTCTCGAGGACCCTGATGTAGTTGCTGTTGTCCTCAGGAACCAACATTGTACCACACTTCTGACACGTGAACTGATATTCGTAGGCGTAGTCGAAGGTGTACCTGGTGCCGTCCTTGGGGCACACGTAAAACTCGTTGCTCCTCTCATACTCGAGCCTCATCTTAAGCTTCTCAAGTACCTGCTTCTTGCGCCTCAGCAGCGCGAGGTCCGCGTCCCTGGAGTCAAGGTACCAATAATACCTTGTGGCCCCCGTGTCGGGGTGCTTGCCGCGCCTGTAGGAGGCTATTCTCAGATCATAGAATATCCTGAAGACTTTCCTGACGTCAGCTTGCTTGTAACCCTTCATCTGTTCAACCTCTTCATCGCTTATCCCCTTTTCAGGATCCACCGTGAGCAGAAGGTCGAAGAGGTCGTCTGCCATGGCCTCATCAATCCCTGACTTGACCGCTAACATCCTTATCAGCTGCCTTAGCCCTTCCAGGCTCTTATCGTCTTCATTATTTCCGTTGCCCTCTCCACTCAACTCTTTTCCCTCTTTCCGTGGGAACTATGGACGCCTTGGCGTCCGTATAGTAAGTATAGAGCTCCCTACCTTTAAATAGCCTATCTAAAAACAGAGCCAGCGCTGCCACCTCGCTGTGGGGCTGCCAGCCAATAGCTATGTTGTAGTCAGCGTTCATGTAATAAAACGCCTCCACTTTCTGAGAACCAACAACTATCAACTTAGGTTTTGGCGAGGAGGAAAGTTTTCCAATGGCGTCGTCGATAGGCATTCCATACATTGTCAGGTGAACCACCTCACCTCCGTTGGCCTTCCAGGACTTAACATACTCATGGCCGTTAACTCCGCATTCGTAGTGAATTGCGCCTCCCCACATGTTCGAGGCCTTTGCCAAGGAGTTGTACACCGAGTCGTCGCAGACGCCTTCAAGGACAAAACCGTTTGCGCCGAAGGCCCTGGTCACTAAGGCCACGTGGGTGGTTACCCTCTTATCTCGCGTCGGCCTGTGGCCTAGCCTCAGCACGTACACCTTGCCGTAAGGTTTCGCCAGGTCCTCCAGCCCCTCTGGCACTCTCTGACACCTTCTCTAGAAGCGCTTCTAGGTTCAACTTCTTAACCGCTGAGACCTCCACAACGTTCGCCTTAATGCCCATATGCGATAAGAGCTCGCGCACTAGGGACTCTTTCTTGTTTAGATCATCGCGCATCACTAAGTCTATCTTGTTCATGGCAAGTATTATGGGCTTGTTTATGGCGTTAAGCTTGCTTAAGAGTGAGACCCCGGCCGCAACCTTTTCCCTGATGGCGCTCACGTCCTCCGAGGAGTCGACGACAAATATCAGGACGTCAGCCAGCGAGGCCTCCTGGAGCGTCGAGTAAAAGGATTCGATTATCTCGGCGGGCACGTCCCTTACAAAGCCGACGGTGTCTATCAACATGATCTTGGTGCCGTTGAAGTTAACCATCTTGTGTTTAGCAAAGAGCGTCGTGAAGTACTCAGGCCCCGTAGGCTGCCTCTCGCCGGTTATTGCGTTGAATATCGAGGTCTTACCGGCAGAGGCATAGCCCACTATTGACGCCAGGACCGCGCCGCTGTCCTTCCTGGCCTGTTCCTGTGTCTTAACCCTGCGCCTCAGCTCGTCCAGTTCCCTCCTTATTCTCGCTATCCTAGTTATTACGTGCTTCTCGTAGGCTTCGAAGGCATATCTTCCAGGACCTAAGAAGTCGACCTGCTCCCCGGCCTTAGCCCTCCTTATGTACTCCCTTATGAGGGGCAGCTCGTGCTTAAGCCTGGCCATCTCTATCTGCAGCTTCGACTCCTTAGAGCCAGCGTGAAGGGCGAAGATCTCGAGTATTATAAGGACCCTGTCAAGGACCTTAAGCTTCGACTCCTTCTCAAGCTTATAGAGTGACGAGGGCTCAAGGTTGCCATAATATATTATTACCTCGGCGTTTGCCCTGTGGGCCCTCTCGCTGATTCTCCTGGCGGCCTCGTCGCTGAGCCTCCTACCAGGCCTAGACCTCTTAATTATATCAACAACCTCATAGTTGGCGCTCTCAGCTATAGCAAGGGCCTCCTCTAAGTGGTCCAGATACTCCCTTGAAATCACTAAGACGGCCTTTCGTTTGTTGGACGCTTCAACGTCATTCAAGAGTTCTTGTCCCTCCTAACCACGGCGACGTCCCCAAAGGTGAGATAATCCTCAGGTGGCTCTTCCTCCTCTTCCTCGCTCTCAACAGGTTGAAGTAGCTTTATGTTCAGAATGGCTTCCATCTTCTTTGCTAAGTCCACGGTAGGCTTGTACTTGCCACCCTCTATCTTCTTTACCATGGCCTCACTTATTTTGAGTTTCTGAGCTAAGGCTGCCTGGGTCCACCCTTTGGATTCCCTAGCAGCCCTTATCAGCTCTGGGTAATTATCTACGACCTCCAGGGCCACTTCGTTAGCTGTCTTCTTCGGCCGAGGCCTTACCTCTCTGGGCCTAGAGGTTACGGGCACTGCCCGGCCGCTTTTGGTTAACTTCAGGAAGCACTCATCACAGACAAGCATTTCAGCGCCATCCATTAGTATCCTGTGCCCCTTACCAACTATCGGCTTTCCGCAGACCTCACAATATAGTTCAGGCAAAGCCTCTCCCCGCTCGCTTTTTATAGTGTGTGCTGTGTGAACTTTAAATACCGAATTCCAGCCATGACATAACTGGAGGCAACGCCTTAACGTAATTGGTGAATTCTGTTTAATTAACCTCAAGAGGTGGCGCTGGCCTCGTTGTCCTGAAGCGAAGCCTTAACTCCAACCTTCCTGAAGGGGCAGTCCTTGTACAGGGTCTCACACTTATGCACTTTGGACCTCGTAATATAGCTCTCTAACACCTTGCAGTAAGCTATATATGAGCCTCCAACCTCGTATGACTCAAAGAACTCGCAGCCAGAGGAAGGCTTATAGTTAAGCTGGTAGATGTTAATGTAAAATACTTTCTTAGGCAGCTGCTCCCCTGAGGCCATTATTTCCCGTGGGCTCTGTAGCATTTTCAGGCCTTAAAAGGGCTCAAGCTCCGTCGAACCTTTAGAGAATATTATTAAAGTTAAAATAATATTTAAAAAGGTTTAACAAAAGCTTCAACATCTTTACCTATATTCGGGAGGCAACGCATTGAGCAGGTCTCTTACTGCATTTACGCTAGCGTCCAGGCCCTTCCTCTCTTCGTCGGTCAGGGGCAGCTCTATTATCTTCTCAATGCCGTTGCGTCCAAGGACCGCTGGGACCTCAGCTATGACATCCTTATAGCCGTACTCTCCGTTCAGGTAGGCGCTGACTATGTATACCTTCCTCTGGTCCTTCTTTATGGCCTCAGCCATGAGGGCTAGGCCTGCCGCTGGAGCCCAGTTGCTGCTGTAGCCCCTTAGCTTTATTATCTCGGCTCCCGCCTCTACGGTCTGCTTCACTATCTCGTCAATGTCCTTCTGGCTCAGGAGCGAGCTGAGGGGCGCACCCCCTACGCTTGAAAGCCTTGGCGCTGGGAACATGTGCTCTCCGTGCATGCCGAGGACCACCGGCTGTATTGAAGCCGGCGATATGTTTAGCTTGACGGAGGCGTAGTAGGCAAGCCTTGGCGAGTCCAGCAGGCCGCTGAAGCCTATCACCCTCTCCCTCGGGAACCCAAGCTTCTTGTACATAACGTAGGTCATGGCGTCTAACGGGTTAGTTAGGACAAGGACCTTAGAGTTAGGCGCGTACTCCCTAATTTGTTCGGCTATCTGCTTCATTACGTCTGCGTTGATCCTGAGCAGGTCCTCCCTAGTCTGACCTGCCTTCCTTGGGAAGCCGGCAGTGACTATCACTATGTCGGAGCCACTCATGTCCTTATAGTCGTTAGACCCATAGGCCCTCCTTGAGATGCCTAGGACTGCGGCCATGTGGTTGAGGTCCAGCGCCTCCCCCTGCGGCGCGTTGGGCTTTATATCTATTAGCATGACATCGTCAAGGTCCCTGAGAAGCACCATAGCTCCTGTCGTAACTCCTACCCTTCCAGCGCCGCCTACAATAGTTATCATATCTAGTCACTCGCGCTGTAAACTGAGGACTCGGACTAAAACTCTAACAGCGGAAGCATTCATAATTTGTTATTATATTGAAAGGTCAGCGCCCGTAGAAGGTAAGGGAGCTAAATAAATTCCAGGGCCTATGTTAGTCCAGTCTGGCAGAGGCCTCTCATATGTTACAAACTTAGCCTTATGGAAGAGCTTTAAGTCATCTAAGTAGGGCGACAGCCTGGCCGGTACGGCCACCGCGTGACCTTTTATGGGATCTGCTAGCTTAAGCCCGCTTGCCTTCTTGTAGGCCCACACAGAGCTGTCAACATTCATAATATGTCTGGCGTCCTCAGCCAGCTCGTTAAGGTTTGGCGCCTCTATGAGTTTCTCGGGCAGGCGCTCAGCATGTACACTTCTTCCGTAGAGCTGCCTGTAAATGTAGTCGGTCACAAAGGGCATTATAGGCGATAGCAGCACTAGGGCCGCCCTAAAGATCCTGTGCAGCGTGTACCAGGCTGAGGCCCTATCCTCGTAGGGGTAGCTCTCTGAGTAAGCCCTGTCCTTAACTAGCTCAACGTAGTGAGCTGCAAAGACGTTCCATGAGAGCTCGTAAAGTTGTACCGCAGGTTCATAGACGTCAAGGTCCTCGTACCCCTTGACTGCCGCATCTAAATACTGCTGGGCCAGGGCCAGGAATGCCCTGTCTATGGGCCTGAGACTGCTAACCTCCTGAGGCTCTGGGAAAGCGGAAATGAACCTTGCCAGGTTCCAGAGCTTTGTGGAGAAGTTCCTGCCAGTTATGACCTTCTTCTCATCATACCTGTAGTCATAGCCTAGCTTGGCCGATGAGGCGGCCCAGAAGCGGAACGCGTCAGCTCCGTACTTATTTATAATGGGGTCAGGGTCTATCACGTTGCCTAAGCTCTTGTGCATGGGCCTCCCCTTAGGGTCAAGGCCCATGCCAGTTATCCTGATCCACCTGAACGCGGGCTTTCCGGTCAGCTGGTAAACCCTCAGCAGTGAATAATAGAGCCACGTCCTTATGATGTCCTCGCCCTGGGGCCTCAGCACGTTTGGGGAGGCCTTCTTGAAGAACTCTGGGTCCTCGAGCCACTTGGTCACGTAAAGCATTGAAATGCTCGAGTCGAACCAGGTGTCAAAGACGCGGGTCTCCCCCTTAAGGTACTCCTTGGGTGCCCCGCACACAGGGCACCTGTCCCATGGGGGCTCCTCCTCCCAGGGCCTGTAGTATCTGCCTGGCTCTGGGACCAGGAGGGACCCGCACTTCGTGCACCTCCAGAGCGGTATCTCGGTGCCGTAGTATCTGTCCCTTGATATGGGCCAGTCCATAGCTATAGAGTCAAGCCACTCAAGCAGCTTCCTCCTGTGAAACTCGGGCCTCACATCGAGCTTGCTTACGAGCTCCTTCATCTGCTCCCTCAGGTCAAGCTGTCTCAGGAAGAGTTCTGTCCTGTTTATTATTTGCAGTGGTGTCTTACACCTCCAGCACACGGGCACTGTGTGTTTAACTTTGACCTTCTTAACTAACAGCCCTCTATTTTCAAGCTCCTCAACGACCTTCCTGCGGGCCTCCTCGACCTTTAGGCCCGCCAGGAACCCTGCCTCCTCTGTCATGCGGCCGTCCTGGTCTATGATGACCTTAGGCTTGAGGTTCAGCTCCCTGAAGAGCCTCACGTCATCTTCATCGCCGTAGCTGCAGACCATCTCAAGCCCTGTGCCGAAGTTCATGTCAACGCTCGGGTGCTCTACAATGGAGACCTCGTTTCCAAATATAGGCGCTATTGCTCTCTTACCTGCGAGGCCCTTGTACCTGTTGTCCTGAGGGTTATAGGCTAAGGCTGCACAGGCAGGGAGCAGCTCAGGCCTAGTAGTGGCCACTACAAGATCTTGGTCTGAGTCAGCGAGGCGGTATTTAATGAAGTAGATAAAGTCCTCCCTCTCTTCATACTCTATCTCGGCCTCTGCCAGCGTTGTGCCGCAGCGGGGGCACCACCTCACAGGCCTCTCGGCCTCGTATATTATGCCCCTCTTGAACAGGTCTATGAACGTCCTCTGGGTCATGGCTCTGTACTTAGGGCTGTCAGTGCCATCGCGCCAGTAGTCGAAGGAGCAGCCAAGCCTTGTCCACACGTTAACAAGGTCCTTCTCAGCCTTGTCCAGGAACTCCTTGCAGAGCTCCAGGAACTTCCTCCTGCCTTCAGGCGTCGCGGCCATTTCCTTAGCATTGATATTATATGTTTTCTCCACCTGGACCTCCACAGGTAGCCCATTTCTGTCAGCATAGAATGGCACTAGTACATAGTATCCCTTCAGCCTGAAGTACCTCGCGATCATGTCTATCTGCGCGTAGTGGGCAGCGCCTCCTACATGCCACTTGCCGCTGGCATAAGGCGGCGGCGTATCTATCACTAGCACCTCCTTCTCGCGCCACTCGGCGGCGCCCGTTGAGGAGGCCGCTTCCTTGCGCCATAAGTCGAGTAGCTCAAGCTCCTTGTTGACGTCCCATCGGGTTTCGCTTATCTTTGGCTCTAGCTTCAATCGGGCTGCACCTTTCAGACATCCAAGGCTCACAGGTTTTTATTTACCTTATTACCTCACGGCGACTATAGGCCGCTTGAGAGGGCATGAGCTGGGCTAGGATAGTAGCCGTTTTGGCCGTGGCGACCGCTGTAGAGGCCCTATCCATGGTAGCGAGGCAGCGGCCTATTGCTGCGACTAGCCTTGGGAGCTTCATCTACTATGTTCTGCTACTTTCTGTGCTGCCTCTCGTGACTGCGGTGGGGGCAGCTGTGTCTGTGATCCTCACGGGCAGCCCTTACCCTGGCATAGCCATCTCCGCTATACCTCTGAGCGCATCCTCGTCATTTCAGGCCCTTCTGGTCGGCCTAGCGTCGCTGGTGGTCAGCCTAGTTGCTACGCTAGCCACGTACTTCTTGTTAGAGCTAAGGGGTCGTCAGCCAGGCTCCGGTCCAATAGCGAGAGCTAGGTCCCCCTCTGCGGTTCCCTTAGCTTCAGCATCCCTCGGGCTAGCTATCCAGTCGTTTTCAGCCTCCATTACAGGTTCTCTAATTTACAGCGAGGCTGTCTATTTGGCGGCGTCGGTCACTGCCGCAGTCATATCATCCCTAGCCTCGAGGGGGCTGCTCAAGGAACTCGCATATGGCCTCCTGTCATCACTAGGCCCGCTCGGCTTGGCTGTCGTGCTCTCAACAGTTTTAATTCAAGAAAGGGGCTTAGACAGGATGAGTCAGGGAGTTCAGGCACCTAAGAAACCTTAAAAAAGCAATTCATCTCACACTGAAAGCGATGATAAAAGTTGAGTCAAGAGAAGGACCACATGGACTACGCCCAAGACCTTGACATAGCTGCGAGGCCTGACTTAACAATATCCGTGCTAGGAACCGACGTGGGGTCCCTGCTAGGCCATGGAATACCTCTCTTCACCATAGGCGGCGGATACCTCAGGTCTGCGCTCTCGCAGATATTAGTGAACTTCCACGCGAGGAGGGGCTATTACATAGCCGAGACGCCCATAGTGAGCAGCGGCGCCCTCTTTGAGCTCTCGGGCCACATGGGCTACTACAAGCAGAACATGTTCGTCTTCCAGGTAGAGGGCAAGGAGTATGCAGTAAAGCCAATGAATTGCCCCTTCCACATACTCATATTTCTGAGCGAAGTCACAAGACACCGCAACAAGGTGAGCCTGCCATTCAAGGTATTTGAGGTTGGCAGAGTTCACAGGCTAGAGCCCAGCGGAAGCGTCTATGGGCTCCTCAGGCCAAGGAGCTTCACACAGGACGACGCTCACATAATAACTCTTGGCAAGGACGCGGTAAACGTCGTTACCTCGGTATTTGATGAGATGATAACTATTTACTCAAAGCTGTTTAATGTGGAGATGAGCCCCTCCACTGTGACGCTCAGGCTGAGCCTTTCTGATAAGAGCAAGATAGGGACTGACTTCATGGGCACAAAGGATGAGTGGGAGAAGGCTGAGGACTTCCTGAGAGGCGCGCTAGAAGCCATAGCAAGCAAGTATGGACTAAGGTACACGGCCGCTGAGGGCGAAGCCGCATTCTATGGCCCGAAAATAGACGTGCTGGTGAAGTTGGGGAGCGGCCAGGAGAGCAAGGAGTGGCAGCTAGGCACCATACAGTTCGACTTTAACCTGCCCAGGAGGTTTAAGATATTTGATGCCGTCAAGGAACTCTATGGAAGCGAGGACGTTTACATAATACACCGCGCCCTAATAGGCTCCATAGAGAGGTTCCTCGGCGCGTACCTTGTCAACTACAAGGGCAGGCTGCCCTTTGTCTTAGCGCCCCTGCAGTTCGCGGTGCTGGCGATAAAGGCGGGCGACGAGTTTGACAAGAGAGTCGAGGACTTTGCCTTATCGCTTCACCGCGCCCTGGTAGCGAAGGGCTTTAGGTCAGGCTACGGGGAGAGCACCAGGACCTCGCTCTCGGGCGACGTAAGGCTCCTGGAGTCAGGCCCCAAGCCTGCGGCCATAGTTTACGTGGGGAGAAGGGAGATAGAGAAGGGCTCTGTAACAGTGTCAATTTACGAAGGAGGCTCTAGAAGGCAGACATCAGTAAACGCTGGCGACCCCCTGGGGGCCGCTGATGCCATAGAGTCCCTGGCCTCTCGCCTGGAGGAGCCCGTAAAAGAGATAGCTGGCATGGTACCAAGGATCCCCGGCGACCTGAGCTACCAGCTGTGAGGTGCAAAAATTGAGGAAGGTCATACCGGTCATTCATAACACCTCAAGCGTTCAGAGGCTAGTTGATATGGCCAGGATAGTGTTAAGTATGAACATAGATCTCCTGGTGGCGACCAAAGTTTATGGGGCTGCGGCGCAGTCAGGTATCGCTGAAGCCTTTAGGCTTCTGCTCAAGGCTGGCAAGGGCCTGGTCGTGTTGCCTGAGCTTAAGGACGCCGTGGAGACCTATGACGGCATGCAGGTGTTTTTAGTGGATAAAGAGCACGCCGCGGAGCTCGTCGACCCACTCTCGGGGGACTTCGTCACAGGCTCGAGCAGCCCACTGATGCTGGTGTTTAACGGCTCTGACACACCTTTCAGCCCGCAGGAGCTTTCTCTTGGCAAGCCGATTTACATAAAGGGCCTGTCCTACAGGGCTGGGAGCACCGCGGAGGCCTCGCTACTGCTTTATGGAATCCTAAGGTAAAGCTAAGGCAAAACTTCATTTTATGGAGTGCAGGTCTTTATAGAGTTTGTACATTAAGTTTATCTTTTATGTTACTTAATAGTAGTTTAACTAATTTCCCTCTACTCTAGGAAACACTTTAACTTTTAGGTTTCAGCTACCTACAATCTGCAGGTGAAAATTAATATGAGTGATGGGAAGGGCGATGGGAAGGACGGCTCGCAAGTAAGCGAGGTCTCGATAACTGACGCCCTTTCTAGGATATATGAAGACGGTGACGTTATTGTTTATACAGCGCCTAACGAGGAGGAGCTCAAGGAGATCCTAGTTAATCTTCTTCGCCGTAATGGTAGGATGTCCGTGAAGGATTTCCATAGGTATCTCTCAGGCCTAGCCAGTGAGGACAAGATAAGATACGCGCTGAACGAGCTGCTACGGAACGATATTGTAACCATGGACAAACAGGGCTACTTCTACCTTACTGAGCTTCTGGAGGCCGAGGGCGAGTACTGGAGCGATGAGAGCGGGGAGAGCTCGGAGATAAGCGAGGTGTCTGACAACCTGGACGACTCTATGTGATCGCTAAGTTCAGGGATAGCCAAGACTTGGGTCCCCAATATATTTTATGCCATGGATGGTGAGCCTCACGCGATTTACGTGCTGGCGTGCGCAGGGCGTCAAATAGATGTTATGCCCCACACTATATCTTGAAAGCTGTTTGGCAGAACCTTCTTCTTTGCAACATAGTCATCATAGACTCTCTCTAAGAAGTTGGCGAACATGGGACATCCATCAAATCTACCTTCGCGGTCGCACTTACCCTGCTGGTTGTTCATGGTAACCATGAGGAAGCATATCTGTGTCTTCTTATCGTAGTATGGACATAGTTTGTGCTGGCTCTTGGCGCTCTTGATCATCTTTATGACCCACCGCCTCTTGCCGTCCTCCTTGTCGGGCTCCCTTTCATCAGGTGTAAGCGACACAAAGCCTCACCACGAGACTCACAGTAGCAGGCAGGAAAGTAAAAACCTTCATATACAGTCCAGAAAATATTTAGCAGTTCCTATACAAACTGCTTTGGTGCAACTCTCTACCTTCAGAGGAGCATTAAAGTCGCGGCAAAGAAAGCTATAGATGCTATAAACATTATTATCCACAGCTCTAGGCTTAACCTAAAGATTTTATATCCATCCAACGGCGGTATGGGCAACAGGTTAAAGAAGGCCAGATAGGAGTTTATGTTCGAGAAACCTATAAGCCACGTAGAAGTAAACGTTGCGGCAAACGCGCTAGACGCTAGGGCTCTTGCTAGCACTCCAGCTATGAGGGCCGCTAAGGCCATGACTATATTGCTCGTGGGGCCTGCGGCCACTGAGTACAGGATGCCCTTTCTGTCCTCTTCGAAGCCGCGGCTGTAGACGCGGGTGTAGCCTGGCGCTATGAGCTTTATGGGGAGAATTGCTGTGACTAACGTAACTATGACTCCCAGCCAATTAATGACATAACTTGATCTCATGCCATAACGGCGCGCCACGTTTCTATGCATGAGTTCGTGGACAACCATACCAATGACTACTCCCCCCACTACGTAGCTATAAACGGACGTATAGGTGCTTAACCTGAAGGCTTGAACGCCTGTCATGGCCACAAGTACTGCTAGGATCCCAATTATCCATGAGTAAGGCTCGTCCACCTCAGCGTAGTACCATGGCCTTCTCCATGGACGCACTTCAAGCCCTCTTAAACATAAGGCGGAGCTTATTTTAGTTCTTTCGCACAACCATCAGAGGGCGAGCTTTGACGGAGCGGGTGTTGCTTTACGGGAGGTTCCAGCCGTTCCACAGGGGTCACGTGAGCCTCGTTAAGTGGGCATTATCGCAGGGCTTCGACGAGGTAGTAGTACTAGTTGGCATGGCCTCGGAGAACTACACTGTAAGGAATCCCTTTACCGCTGGTGAAAGGATCGAGATGGCGAGGCTCTCAGCCAAGGACGAGAACATAAGCCTCGACAGGATAGTCACTGCCACCATAGAGACCCTGGAGGTGAGCATTGGGTGTGCCTATTATGTGCTGTCCTACGTGCCTAAGGTTAAGGCGATAATGACTAGAAACCCAGTCATAGGCAAGGCGTTCTCGGACGCTGGCATAGAGGTCATAAGCCCGCCCACCTTCAATCGTGAGGAGTGGAGGGGTGAGAGAATACGCGCAATGATAGCCCGCGGCGACCCTAAGTGGAAGGAGTACGTCACGCCCTCCGTAGCAAAGTTCATAGAGGAGATAGGGGGTGTTGACAGAATACGAAAGATATCCTCCGAGGACTGAGGGCTGACGCTGAAAGCGGCCTAGCCCTGCTGTGAAGAGAGGTCTACTTTATATCTCAGTATCCCGGCCAGGCCATCAAATGTCTTAAGAAACCACTCGGACTCGGGCAGGGACTCAGGTATTATGTAAACCTTCGCTCCCATAGACTCTGCCCTCTCCTTCCACTTGTCAACATCCTGCCTATCCTCATGTACGAGAAGAACAGCCACTGCGCCCATATCAAGGGCCCTCTCTAAGTCATCGGGACCATATATGGCTAAACCTGTTCCCTTAGCCAAGTGAAGCTTAAAGTTTTCGAAGGCATTCATCGTCTCCCTATAAAGGGACAGCTGAACTACATCATCGGCCTTCTCTAAGGCTTCCCTTATGCCCTCCTCACCCTGGTAAGAAACGTCGATTAGATGTGGGTCTACTATCTTCTGAAGCCTATAGTCAAGGTACCCAGACTTAATGAAGTCAGACTTGGCGTACCCAGGCCCGGCAACTATGATGGCCTTAAGCTTGCCAGCCTCATATATTGGCAGGAGGTACTCGTTAGCCCTCTCGCCCACCTTCTTCATGAAGTCGTCGACCATCTGCTCTATAATCCTGTCATATCTCCTCTGGCTCTGTCCTCCCATCATATGTTTTCCAGGTATAAAATCCTCGAGCTCCTCCAGTACCTGTATCCTTGACCCCTTGATTAGGCCTATGGTGGCGTGGTCCCTCTCCACTATTATAACTCCGACGGAGTCCTCATTCTCTATCATATCCTCTAGAATCTCCGTTATGAACCTCTTGTCGGTCCTGTAGTAAAAGACGGGGACCTTCTCAGACGGGCTGAAGACGTAGCACTTGAAGTCCCCGTTGTCTAGGTTCTCACCGCAGAATGCCACAAGGCCATTAGGAGGAACCTTAGGTATCATGGAGAGTCTGTCTATGGCGGCCGCGATAGCCCTCTTTACAGCATTTCGAGTTCGCTTAAGCTTAATGTTATCAGCCAGGGAGAGCTCCTCCCTAAGCATCTGGGTCACATCGCTTATGGGCCTCCCAGGAGGGACGTAGAGGCTCAACAGCACAGTGGCCGGGGCGCTCCACTGCTTAAGCTCATTTATAACTTCCTTGAGCGTTCGCTTGTCTACCAACAGCTTCTTCTCTAAGTCCTCGCTCATGGTCCCTTTCCGGTTTAGAGTTAAGGCAGAGCCTATAAGGCCTTTCCTATTATTTACTTTATTTCTTTTTATATTATTCAAACGTGGGTGGGTAAAGTATATAGTGCTTGCACCCGCAAAGCGCTTTGGGTAGCGTAATGTCTAGAAGAGACAGCGGCCCAAGGACCCATGGCGAAGAGTCTTTTATGGATACCATAGAGAGGTTTTCATTCCCTATATCATTGGCTATTCTGTTGGCCATGATAGCGGTTAGCATCTACATAAGGCTCTCGCCAGGCCTAATCTACGGCTTTAAGTACGTCAACGGTAACGACCCTTGGATATTTTATTAGCTAGCTAATTACTTCTACGTCCACGACCTGGGCGGCTTTTCCCAGCTGTCCCACGTTGGCACGTTCTGATATCCCTGGGGGAGGAACTTCCTGAAGAGTGAGTACCTTGGCATTCCATGGCTCTCGGCGTTCATAGCTAAGCTCCTGGGCAAGGGCCAAGCCTTTATAATAGAGGCCGAAGGCCTTCTGCCGGTTGTATTCGCCGTGATAGGAATAGCGGCCACGTACATGGCCGTCTACAGGGCCACCAGGTCAAAGCTGGGGGCAATAACTGCGGCGTCTGTCTACGCCTTCTACCCCGCTATAGTGCTTGACAAGTCCTTTGCGACGTATCCAGGCAAGCAGGTCTCAGGCCTTGGAATTATAGCGCTCTCGCTGTACTTCCTTGCCGTAGCTTATACTTCCAATTCAAGGAATAGGTCCCTCGCGGCTGCGCTGGTAGGAGGCATAGTAGGAGGCTCCCTCGCGTGGCTATGGGGAGGCTATGAGTACGTTGCACTAATACTGGCAGTTATAGTGCTGCTGGACCCCTTCATTGTAAGCCCCACCATGGACAGGTTCTATAAGCATCTGACTGCGGCAGTAGGCTACCTGGCAGTGCTTTCAACGTCCCCTGCCGTAGGGCCTACTTACGTCTACCACCGCCTAGGCCTCGCCCTTTTGGCAGTTCTCGTAGTTTACTTCTTAGAGGCCAACATTGAAAAGCTGCACCTCGAAAAGCTACACCTCACGAACACATTTACGAGGAAGATGCATCTGTGGGTCATAATCCTAGGCGTGGGGCTTCTCGCGGCAGCTGCAATGTCGGGCATAATATCATTGCCCTCAAGAGTGCTGCTAGCGCTCGGAATAAGGCCACTAACGGGCGTTGTGCCGCTTACCGTGCAGGAGTATATGCCCATACCGTTCTCAGAGGCAATGGCCGAGTATGGGCCCGTCTTCTTCGTGACGCTTATAGGATTAATAATGCTCATTTATGACGTTGCTGCGAGGCGTGAGAGGCTAAGCAGCACCGATACTTTAAGGGTTGCGTTCTTAGTGCTTGGCGTGCTCTTTATGGTGGCTAGCATAAATGAAGCCTACTTCATACCCTCTGCCGCGTTTTTCCTGGCGATCTCAGCAGGAACCTCCATAGGGGCTCTAACGTCCATGCACGTAAGCTACTTCGACAAGAAGACAAGGCGCACCTACTATAAGAGGGAGCCAGCTGCACTTGCAGTAGGGGTCATACTGGCCATAATTATCCTTGGGTTCGCGGCTTATTACATTCCTGAGGATTACGCTGCGCTGAAACTGGACGCGCCGGCAGTGACCACCGGCTGGCTGACGGCGCTTTCAGTGCCCACCTCCAATGGTACTAGCAGAGTCATAGTACCCCTTAACAATGCGTGGATTGCAGCCCTTAACTACATCAAGTATAACACGTCAAAGAAGTCCATAGTAGTGTCGTGGTGGGACTATGGCTACTGGATAGCAGCGTTAGGCAACAGAACAACAGTAGTTGACGGCTCTACAATTAACGGAACTCAGATAGGGCTAGTGGCTAACGTGTTCACTGCTCCAGTGAACCAGAGCCCTGTATACCTTGAAATGATGAGGCTGGTACCAAATGACACATACCTAATAACTTATGATATATTCATTGGTATCTATGATAATAGCACCCACAGCGTGATAATGTTCCCATACCCTAACGTATACCCCGTTAATCCTCAGGCAGGAGTTTATGCCATAACTTACGGGCTCGGTGATATTGCTAAATCTTACCAAATGTTAAGGATAGCCCTTAGAGTTAACCCATATGCTGACAGCCCCTTCTTCTCTAACTACACCTCAGTAACTACTGAGAGTAATTACGAATTCTACCAGTTCCCAGCGTTTGTTGGAGGTCCGAGCTCCAACGTTAGTTTAACCCTCCACACCACCATATACGATCTCATGATGTATGGCATCAGCGTGTTAAACAAGTACGGCTACTTTGGAACAGGCGCGAAGTTCCTCACTAATGTAACTTCGTTCGTGCCTGCCGGGGTGCAATACGTCGATCCGCTCACGGGCTCCATAGTGCCAGAACCCATAACTCCCCCTAGCCCGCTGCCGTACTACCAGCCGGCCAAGGTGTTCATTTCAGTGCCATATGCATGGAGCCCGGCAGGCTCCAACGTGACGTACTTCTACAGCGTCATTGTATTCCTTTATAGGTGGACGGGCGTCATTTAAGCCCGAACGCCACTTGGGCCCTTCGGCCTTTGACCCCAAATCAATTTAACTTTTGATCACAACATACTCTTAGGTGCTGCTAATTTGCCAAGGCTATTTGGAAAGAAATCGCAGCCCACGGACTCAAGACGACAAGTACTGGACGACTTAGTAAAGGCTCAGATGTATCTAATCAATGCGAGGAAGAGCGTACGGAACAGCATGGTAAGGCTGAGAGCTTACTCAAAGGAAGATGAGCTTAAACAAATGGAGGACACCTTGAACGCGCTCGACTGGCTGCTTGAGTGGGCCCTGTTGAAGGTACAGACGCTAATTACAGTGGGCTTAGTTAACTGGAGGGAGGTGGCCACAGTTATGAATGTAGTGAAGAAGGTGATGCAGGAGTACAGTTACCTCGACCCAAGAATTGAGGAGGAAATATCGGGCGCCGAGGAGAGCCTCTCCAGAGCATGGATGAACATAGAGCCATCGCTGCCAGAAGAATTTAGTGAGAGGGATCTAATGTCAATAGAGGAAGAGGCTAAAAAGGTTATTAAAGAGGCGGAGAGCGTCGCCAAGAGTAGAGGGGGTGCCAATACCCTGGCATCGCAACAATAGCGTCCTTTTCCAAGGCTTGCTAAATGGCCATACGGGCGAAAGCCCGCCACCAGGAGGGTTACAACGTACTGTAATAGGACTATATAAGGGTAAACATTTAGGGTCGCGGACGAAAATTATGATCTTAACTGGCTTAAAGAACTATTGTACAGGCTTTAGCCGCTTCACCATTACGTAAGCGTCCTCACCATCCCTATAGTAGCCTTTGATTATCCTGGCTTTTTCAAAACCAAACTTCTCGTAGAGGTTTATGGCAGGAGCATTTGAGACCCTGACCTCAAGGTATATAGCATCTACGTCGTACTTTGATTTGAGCACATTTATAGCTTCATGCATAAGGGCCGATCCAACGCCTTTCCGTCTATACTCGGCTAGAACAGCTATGGAAATCACGTGACCCACCTTAGCAGACTCCGAAAACCTCCTCCTAATGGCATCCAGCAAGCTCTCACTTTTCCCTGGCTTTTCTGTCAGCTCGTTTTCAAGGCCCATGAGGACCTTGTCGTGAGTCTCTTCGACCCTATTCATAATGTAGCCTATAATTCTGCCCTGGTGCTCGGCTACTAGGAAGGCATCTCCCCACTCGTTAAGCACGTAAACATAGAAGCTGTACCAGTAGTTTTCAGGAAGGCTTGCGAGGTTAACCTCCATTACCTGATCTATGTCCTCCTCCCTCGCCCTCCTTATAATAAAAGGGAAGCCTTCACTGCCCTCCTGCTCCTCCGCTTTCACTTCAGGGCGCCTGAGAGCCCGTGACTTTGTAAGGTTAATAAACGGCTCTTAACTTTAAATTACAGGCGTTCAGAGAGGACCGTTGGGCTAGGCGTTGAGCTTTAAGCACCCCTCACTTGACATAACAGGGTCAACGTCAGAGGAACTCGCAGGACGCTGCATAGCCTTAGGTGTGACGGCCAGCGCTTCGATATATAGGTCGCTTGACACGGCAAGGGCCCTCATGAGAAGGGGGGCTGAAGTTCACGTTATAATGACCAGGGCCGCGGCTGACCTGGTTAGCCCAAAGCTCTTCCACTGGGCCACAGGAAATAAACCGGTAGTTGCGATAGGCGGTGACATAGAGCATGTAGAGATGGCTCACAGCTGCTCAGCTATGTTGTTGGCCCCTGCGACGTATTCATCTATAACTAAGCTCGCGTTAGGCATAGCTGACAACCCAGTTGTGCTCACCGCAATAACAATGATGGGTTATGGAAGGCCTGTCGCCGTGGTCCCCGCCATGCACGAGGGCATGGAAAGGAGCCCCCAATACCAGGATGCCGTGAGAAGACTAAAGGACATGGGGGTGCTGGTAATACCGCCGCTTGAAGCCGAGTCCGTAGCTAAGTACCCGGACCCCTACCTGGTGGCCCGCGCGTTCACTTCGTTTGCTCTCAGGGGATTTGATATGAAGGACCTCAGGGTGCTGGTCACGGCTGGAGCCACCAGAAGCTGGATAGACTCGGTGAGATTTGTATCCAACCCCAGCTCCGGGAGAATGGGCGTTGAGATAGCCATAGACGCTTTCGCAAGGGGGGCAGAAGTCGACGTAATATATGGTCATGTGGATGTCAAAATACCTCACTTCGTGAATTCCTACCATGTTGAGACGACGGAGGAGATGGCTGAAAAGATGCGCGAGCTTACTGCTTCAAGAGTTTATGATATAATAGTTGGCGCCGCAGCGCCCCTGGACTTCACAGTTGAGGCCCCCTACAAGGGCAAGCTCAAGAGCGACTCGAGTTATACCATAACCCTTAGGCCCGCGCCAAAGACCCTAAAGTCCATAACGTTGAAGCCTAAGGTATTGATATCGTTCGCGGCGGACGTAGCAACTACGGAGAAAGAGCTCATAAGCTCAGCCATGGAAAAGGCCTCCAAGTACGGTGCTACGCTCGTGGCTGCAAACCCAGTTAATGTGGGCACTTATGGCTTTGCAAGCGAGTACGATAAGGTTGTTGTGATCGACACGAGCACGGGTAAGATCTATGACTTGGGCCTGGATAGGAAAGAGGCGCTCGCCAGGAAGATACTGGATATCGCGTTGTCGCAGATAAAGTCGCGCAGCGGCTAAGCGCAGTGTAATCCTAGTCATCGCTATCAGAGGCAGGCTAAACGGCGAAGTCGATTTGTTACTCAAGGAACTTTAAAAGTGTAGCGCACTAGATGTAACAGAGGGCGCCTTTGAATTCCAAGAGGATTTTGTTAGATGATGTAATTAATATAGACTATGAAAAGGCCATAGACGCGATAACCTCCTTTATAAAGGACTTCCTAGAGAGCTCCTCCGTTAAGGGCTTTGTAATAGGTGTTAGCGGCGGTGTTGACTCGGCAGCGACCTACTTTGCGGCAGTTAAAGCCGTAGGCCCAGAGAAGGTCATGGCGTTAATTATGCACGACTCTACCGTAACTCCAAAGGAGGATGTTGATGACGCGAAACATCTAATCGAAATGGCTAGGACGCAATATAACATCATAGACATAGCCCCTATAGTGGAGACTTACAAGTCAACCATACCAGTTTACGACCCTGCAGATACGGTTCCGCTTGGCAACCTGAGGGCCAGGATCAGGATGTCGTTGCTCTACTACTATGCCAATAAGTTTAACTATGCCGTCTTAGGCACTGGAGACAGAAGCGAGGCCTTCTTAGGGTACTTCACGAAGTATGGCGATGGCGGCGTCGACCTCCTGCCTATAGCGCCGCTTCTGAAGAGCCAGGTCAGAAGGCTTGCACTGAAGCTGGGGGTGCCCGAGAAGGTTGCATTCAAACCGAGCAGCCCACGGCTCTGGCCTGGGCAGACGGCCGAGGGCGAGCTTGGAGTAAGCTATGATCAGGTGGACCTAGTTATACACGCCATTGAGGACCTCAAGATGGCACCATCAGAGGCGGCTGAAGCGACCGGGGTAAGCATGGACATTATTAATAGGGTGCTTCAGTTGAACAGGTCAACTCAACACAAGAGGTCGCTGCCCCCTTCACCTCCGCTGGAAAGCGTGGTCAGGTACATGTCACGATAATGTAAAAGTTATTTTTGTAATAAGGTGTTTCAGATTGGCCTCCGTCTGCGTCTCAGCGCCCCATCACATTACCGCTGCCTTTGTCCCAGTGTGGGGTGGCACTCCTAGGGACTCAGGCTCCGTGGGCGTAGGCATAGCTGTGGAGCCTCGCCTTGAGCTATGTTACGACCTGAAGCTATCAGGGGAACCTGCAGGAACGGCCGCGAAACTTCTTGAAAGCAACGGCATCGACTTATCGAGGGTTAGGTCCTCCAACCCGCTCCCCTGGGGCTTTGGTTACGCAACCAGCGGCGCCTCTGCGGTGGCTGCAGCCCATCTGGCGTCTTACCTCAAGGGCAAGAGCCTGGGCTCCCTCCTAGTCCAGGCGCATGAAATAGAGGTTCAGGACAGGACAGGACTTGGGGACGTGCTGGCCATTAGTTGTGGCCTGGGGCTAGTGCTTAGGAGAAGGGCGGGTCCCCCTGGCATAGGCCAAGTGGACTGCCTGTATCTGCCTAGGAGCATTTCCCTACTTTCCATAGAGGCTGGAAGTATGAGCACAGAGTCGCTGCTCTCAACGTTAGGTGAGAGCTTTTACGTAGAGTCATCTAACGTGCTTAGGAAGCTTGACGAGGAGCTGAGCTTTGAGACATTCATAGAGGGCGTGAGGGCATTGAATGACAAACTGGGGCTTCCCAGCTCTATACTAGGTGCGCAGAACTTCGAGTACGTGACCAAGGTCCCAGGGCTCTTAGGCTATTACGCAAAGAAGCGGCTGGTGATCCTCATAATAGAGAGGGATCTCGTAGGCGACGCGGTGGATTACCTTAGGAGGGGGCTCCCTTACGACATAAGGGAGTTAAGCCCTTCGGAGGCAGGTCCTTACCTGAGGTGAGCACATGGAGGACATACCGAGAAGCCATCCAAGGTACTGGTCGCTAGTGACAAGGCAGAAGCTGGTGGACGCCATGAAGGAGGGCGTAGTGGTCCCTCAGGGACTGATATCCCACGGCAGAGGCGAGGCCTTTGACTACATACTTGGCGAGAAGAGCCTGGACTTCGCCATTGAAGCCGAGAGGGCAGCTGTGGCTGCAATGCTTCTTGCCAGGAGACCTATTATATCAGTAAATGGTAACTACGCTGCTTTAGCGGCCGACGATATAGTGAAGCTCTCAGAGCAACTAAACGCCCCGATAGAGGTGAACGTCTTCCATAGGACCGAGGAAAGAGTAAAGGCCATAGAGGACTTCATGAAGAGGCACGGGGCCACGAGAGTTTATGGAAGCGAGTGTCAGAAGACTCACATATCAGGCCTTGAAAGCGCAAGGGGCATAGTATGCGTTGATGGAATATATTCAGCGGATGTCGTTCTAGTAGCAATAGAAGATGGCGATAGAACGGAAGCGCTCAGAAGGATGGGCAAGGTAGTTATAGCCATAGACCTCAACCCCTTCAGCAGGACTGCCCAGGCAGCTTCAATAACGATAGTAGACGAGGCCATAAGAGCCACGAAGAACATGATAAGCATGGCTGAAGAGCTCAAGGGCTTGGGCAAAGATAAGTTAAGAGACATGGTTAGCAGCTACAGCAACAGGAGGACCCTTAGTA
The DNA here is from genome assembly GCF_049973875.1 of Acidilobus sp. Classification (NCBI taxonomy): domain Archaea; kingdom Thermoproteati; phylum Thermoproteota; class Thermoprotei; order Acidilobales; family Acidilobaceae; genus Acidilobus; species Acidilobus sp. The sequence continues at coordinate 89,319 of NZ_JBMFJI010000003.1, read as the reverse complement.
TGGCATTCAAGGCAATGCTTGAGAGGCTAGAGTACGCGTCGTCAAAGGGAATCATAATCGACCTGGGATTCCGCGACGAAGTTAACGTTTGAACGGGTTCCCGCGTACCTGGGAGTAACTATCTCCTCTGCCAGCTTGATTATTTCTTCTGCGAGGCCTATCTCGGATGAGAGCTCGTCAGGATATTGGGACTTGGCCTTCTCTAGGAACTCCACCAGGAGGGGAAGCGTGGTGAAGGCCTCCCTAGCCACCGCGCTCTTGTCGCCTCTCCTGGAGGCTGCCCTGAGCTCCATGAGGAGCCTCTGCGGGTTAAGGCTGTAGAACTGTATCTTAAGGAGCTTAAGCTTATAGTCCTCGCTCTCAACTGCGGGCTTCCCCTCATATTTAGCTATGGCCTCCTCAACGTCTCTCCTCCTTAATATAACCCACCAGTGCTGGTTGCTGCTCCTATAGGAGGTTCTTATTACGCCGTAGTTCTTCTCCAGCGCATAAAGTAGTGGGACAGGGTTGTAGTCAAGACCGTAGGCCGTCAGCTTGTCCTTAAGGTCCTTTAGACTGAAGTCACCAAGCTTAGCCCCACCCCTCAGCGACGCCTCCAGCATTGATTTAAGGACGTAGTAACCCCTATCGCCGTACTTTGCAAGAAACTCCTCCATGCTAGAGGCGTCGCCCTCCATGCCAATCGCCACTGTTGCTGAAGCGATTTAACTACTGCATCCACAACCCTACCTAAGAGCCGGTGGTTTTCAGTGGAAGCCGCCTTAGGCAGGCCTGCAGGGCTTCCTCTGGACAATAATGAGAACGTAGTTGAGGCTCTAGAAGTGACTAAGAGGTTCGGCAAGACGCCTGCCCTGAGGGGGGTTAACTTACAGGTCAAGAGGGGGGAGGTCCATGTAATAGCCGGCCATAACGGCGCAGGTAAGAGCACGTTATTTAAGATAATAATAGGCCTCATAAGGAGGGACTCAGGCTCTCTCAAGGTTCTCGGGGTAGACCCCTCAGCGCCTTCATGGCGTAAGCTGATCAAGTACATAGGTTATGTGCCTGAGGACGCGTCGCCATATGAGAGGCTCACGGGCTATGAGTACCTGAGGTTCTTTGCCAGACTCTACGCGAGGGACCCCAGCGAGGTTGAGGAAATGGTTAAGGTGGGCGTTAACATAGCTGGCCTAAGCGATAGAGACCTGAGGAGAAAGGCCGGCGAGTACAGCAATGGGATGAAGAGAAGGCTCCTGATAGCCAGGGCGCTTATGTACAGGCCTTTGTTAGTGTTGCTAGACGAGCCAACCAATGGCCTAGACGTTTTCTCAGCCCATGAAGTTAGGACCATGATAAAATCCCTCTCGCGCACGGGGGTGACTTTTATCATAGCCACCCACAACATGGCCGAGGCCGAGTACTTGGCTGACAGGGTAACGTTCATGGCTTACGGTAAATCCCTGTTTACCGGCAGCCCAAAGGAGGCCCGGGAGTCCTTCGGAGCTGAAAACTTAGAGGAGGCGTTCGTTAAGGCGGTGAAGTCCTATGAGGATAGAGGAGATTAAGGCCGTACTCTGGAAGGAGCTCCTCGACATGGTGCGCGACCGCAGGGCCCTGGCCCTGATGATAATCGTTCCCCTCGTGGGGCTCCCATTAATGGCGTTACTTGCCGGAGGCCTCAGCTCGGCGCAGCTAACAACGGTTTACATACAGGTTAACGATACAAAGTCGCTTGGAATAGCGGAGTGGCTTGGCGAGAGCATAGTTAACGCCTCTGAGCAACAGGGCTTAAAGGTTAATCTGACCGTGTCCAGTGAGCCTCCTCCTCAGGTCTACGACATAGAGATTACGATACCTCGGGGCTTCTACAATAACCTGACGGCTGTAGACGGCGTCGCGACGCTCGTAGTGAGGGTTATGGTAGGCAGCTACGTGGCCCAAGAGGTAAGTAACGTCATTTCCTCGGTAGTGTCACAGCTCAGCTCTCAGGTGGTTGACAGCAGGGTTGATAGCCTTGCAAGGATGGCCGGCGTCAATATCTCCGCAGAGAGGCTTCTCAATCCAATAATAATAACCACCGGCTACATATTGCCCTCAGGCAAGGCCGCGAGCGCCCAGCAGGTTCAGCTGTCGCTCACCGTGAGGCTACTCCAATTCTCCCTATTCTTTGTCGTTAACCCAGCGGTGGTCTTAATGACTGACGCCTTTCTTGGAGAGAAGGAGCGCAAGACACTTGAAGTGCTCCTGGCGTCGCCGCTGTCCGGCACATCGCTGCTTGTGGGCAAGCTACTCTCCTCCGCCGTGATGGGCCTCGCAATTGCGGTCGCCGACAGCGCGGGCTTCATTATTTACTTCCTGATGTTGGCGTCCTCGGCAGGGCTTAGGCTGACGCCGGCACTGCTTGGGCTTAACATGGTGGACTCGGCAGTCCTAGTGCTGATGACGTCATCATTCATAATGCCTATAGTGCTAAGGAGCCCTTCAGCCAGGGCTGCCCAGGCTTCCGCGTACGCTTTGCTTATGGTTGCGCTGGGGATCTACTTTAGCGCGTTGTTCGTCAATGTAGACTCGCTGCCCGCCGCTATAAGGTACGCGCTCATGGCGATACCCTTCACTGAGGCTTCCCTCGCGCTCTCAAATTATGTTGTGGGCCAGTACTTAATGGCCGCCCTGGACATAATGATAATGGTGGCGTTCACGGCGCTATTTGTCGCCTTGTCGCTCAAGGCTTTCAGTCCAGAGAGGTTGGTCACCTCGAGGTAATAGGTCAAGCCAGGTAAGAGCTTTGACAAACGCCCTTTAGTCTAAATAACCTTACGCGGCCTGGGCTTTATGAAATCCTTTGGGGCCGCGTCAAAGGGCTCAAGGTACTTTCTGAGAACCTTAGGTATTATGACTGTCCCATCAGGTTCCTGGAAGTTCTCTAATATGGCTGTAATAGTTCTCGTTGACGCTATTCCTGTGCTGTTCAGCGTGTGCACGTACTCGCCCCTCTCCATGCCCTTCCTCCTGATTAACCTTATGTTAAGCCTATAGGCCTGCCAGTCAGTGCAGTTGCTCGCGCTGACCATTTCGCGGTACTTGCCCTGGGCGGGCATCCAGGCCTCTAGGTCATATTTTTTGACGGCGCAGGCGCCCAGGTCGCCAGAGGCTATGTTTACGACCCTGTGTGGTATTCCCAGGCCCTGGAACAACTCCTCGGCATTTGATATAAGCTCTTCATGCGTCTTCTGGCTCTCCTCAGGCTTTGAGAACACGAACTGCTCAACCTTGTGGAACTGGTGAACCCTGAATATTCCTTTGAGGTCCTTGTTGGCAGCCCCGGCCTCACGCCTAAAGGCGGGGCTTATGCCGACAAACTTCTTTGGGAGCTCGTCATCATATAGCTCCTCATTATAATACATCGCTGCCAGCGAGTGCTCTGCAGTGGCTATCAGGTAGAGGTCATCATTCTCTATTTTATAAATGGCGTCCTGGAAGGTCGCCAGGTCTATGACGCTGTTTATGACCTTATATCTCAGCATGTAGGGTGGCAACACGAGGGTGTAACCTTTAGAGGTAAGCTTATCTATGGCGTAAAGCAGCAGGGCGAAGTCTAGCCAGACCAGGTCATCAAAGAGGTAATAAAACCTGGAGCCGGCGACCTCAGAGGCCTTTTCAGTGTCGCCGAGCTTTAGGACGTTCTCGAGCATATCGGCGTGCCCTACGGGCTTCCAGTCGATCAACTCGTAGGGTACATTAAAGCCATAGGCTTCCGTCTGGGCTTTGAAGGCGTCTAGGTACTCGTGGTACACCCTGGGGGTGCCCCAGAATCTTACTGGCCTTGTGGCCTCCTCCCCGCCCACAGGAACGTCATCGAGGACTACGTTTGGCAGCCTCCACAGAGCCTCCTCTCTCTTCGCTTCGAGCTCACTCAGCCTCCTCTCCGCGTCCTCGAGCTCTCTGCTGAGCACCTTGGCCTGGGCCAGGAGCTTCTCCCTTTCCTCACCCTTAGCCTTAGGAATGGCGGCGCTAATAACATTATGCTGGTGCCTTAGCTCATTTATCTCTGCTTGGACCTTTCTCCACTGCTCGTCCAGCTGGACAGCCTCGTCTATTATCTTAACATCGATCTGCCTCTTTCTGGCAACCTCCCTAAGCGCTTCTGGGTTTGTCCTGAGAAGATTCAATATGCTCCATGGCATTTACTACCACCCTCGTGATCTATCTTCTGGCCCTAATGGTGAGTCAAAGGCTTAAAAGCCGTATATGACGATTATCTATCGATAATTGTAATGTTGGCACCCGCTAAGTTAAGTTCCGCCATGGTGGACGGCATCACGAAACGTGAGTAATATAAGTCTCAAAAGTAGGTGGACCGGCCGGGACTTGAACCCGGGACCTCTCGGGTGCAAGCCGAGCGCTCTTCCAGCTGAGCTACCGGCCCACCCTCTCTGGCAGCGTCACCTTTGGCAATTTTAAGGCTTTAAGGCCTACCAAAGGGCGTAGGCCATGAACTTATATCCTTTTGTAGAGCCTATAGCTGGGGATGCGACTTTGAGCGAGGACCTAGAGAAGCTAAAGGACTATGAGTGGCTGCTTGACAGAGTTTATAAAAAGATACCTCCAAAGAGCGGTTCAGGGACCTTTGAACTGCCAGAACCTCAAGTAATAAGGGTCGGGACGCAGACCATTATAAAGAACTTCAGGGATATCTCACAGAAATTAAAGAGGGAGCCTGACATGGTCTCACGTTATCTAATGAAGGAGCTGGCGTCTGCGGGCAGCTACGAGGAGGGTTCCGGACAGCTCGTGCTGAGCGTTAAGGTCTCTAGCAAGGTGCTCAAGCAACTTCTCGACATGTTCGTTAAGAGCTATGTCAAGTGTCCCACCTGTGGAAGTATAGATACTCACATAGAGAAGAGAGGCAAGGTATGGATCCTGGTTTGCGAGGCCTGCGGCGCAGAGCAGACACTGAAGCCGTTCTAAGCGCGACGCAAAGGCAATAGAGCCTTCAGGCTTGATGTTTTAGAAGGACATATTAGCTGAATGTAACTAAGGTTAACTTAGGTTTTCAAGTTATAGATAATTAATACACAAGTTGAAAGTAAACTTTAAAGCACGCTCACAGTCAGATGTAATGGTGCCTATGCTTTGAGCTCCGTGCCCACAAAGTTCGACGTGGTAGTGATAGGTGCAGGGCCAGCAGGCTCCGCGGCAGCTTATACTTTAGCCAAGGAAGGCTTCAAGACGCTTCTAATAGATCGAGGCAGGGGAGGGGGCGAGAAGGAGCTCTTTGGCGGAAGGGTTTACGCGCAGCCCCTTAGAGAGGTCTGGCCAGAGCTTGACAAGGAGGCCCCTATACAGAGGTGGGTCACGCGTGAGAGGATAAGCATGGTTAACGGTGATGAGGTTTTCACTGTCGAGTATAAAAGTCCTGCCGGCAAAGGCTTCACAGCCTTCCTGCCTCAACTCACGTCGTGGATGGCGCGCAAGGCTGAGCAGGCCGGGGCCCTTTATGTTAATGAGATAACGGTAGATGAAATAGCGTTCAGGGATGGTAAAGCGGTAGGGGTGAGGAGCGGCTCTGACACCATAGAGGCTGATGTGGTCATAGACGCAGAAGGTGCCAATAGGCTCCTGCTTGAGAGGGCCGGCCTAGTGAAAAAGCCTAAACCGGATCACGTGGCCCTTGGAGTTAAGGAAGTGCTTAGAACCGGCGCCACGCAGCTTGAGGCCTCATTTGGCATTGACTCGAACGAGGGCGTCTCCTGGGTTGTGGTGGGTGACATAACCAAGGGCGTTCCAGGAGGAGGTTTCATATATACCAACAAGGAAACCGTTAGCATAGGTGTGGTTCTCCACCTAAAGCACGCCATAGAGGCCATAGAGGCTGGCTCTCTGAACCAGCACGTTTACGAACTTGTTGAAGGCTTTAGGCTTCACCCATTTTTCAGGAGGCTTTGGCGTGACGCCACAATTTCAGAGTACGGAGGCCACCTAACAATTGAGGGAGGACTTAAGTTCGCCCCTGAGAGGTTTGCCTATCCAGGCCTTCTAGTAGTTGGTGACGCGGCTGGGCTGCTTTTAAGTACTGGCATAAACTACCGCGGTGTCGACTTTGCGGCCTACAGCGGCAAGCTTGCCGCCGAGGCCGTTAAATATGCCAGGGACCACGGAGGCTTCACCTATGACAACATAAGTGTCTATGAGACTTACCTCAAGAATAGCTTTGTGTACAAAGACCTCAAGAAGCACCTGGCGGCGGAGATGCTGATGAACGACCCAACGCTCTTTGCAAAGCTGCCTAGGATAGCCTTGGGCCTCTTCAGGGAACTTTACGAGCAGGACTACTCTACTCCAACGCCTTACGAGGCCCTGATATCAGTGCTTAGCAACGAAAATATCGGCCTATTTAACCTCTTGCCATTAACTCTCTCGGTGGTGAGGTCCTTATGAGCGCTCAACAGGCCAAACAGGAGCCTCAGCCCATGAAGCTGGAAGACATACTTCAGAGCGACGTCTGGAACGTCGACGAGGAGCCTCACATAGTGGTAGACTATACCAAGTGTGAGAAGTGCCCTGCCAAGCCATGCATTTACCTATGTCCCGCAGGCTGCTACACTCTGGCCGGCGACAGGATAGTCTTCAGCTACGAGGGCTGCGTGGAGTGCGGCACCTGCAGGGTGATTTGTCCCATGGATGCAATAACTTGGAACTATCCCAAGAGCGGTCATGGTATTATTTTTAGGTTCACATGAGGGGTGAGCGCATGAGGATAGTGGTAGGCATAAAGTGGGTCCCTGGGACTCAGTCGGTGAGGATAGACCCCAAGACCGGTACCCTGATAAGGGAAGGAGTTCCGAGCATAGTCAATCCGCACGACTTACCTGCAGCTGAGTTGGCCCTCAGACTGAGGGACAAGTATGGCGGCGAAGTAATAGCCATCTCTATGGCCCCTCCCCCAGCAGCGAAGGGCCTCGAGTACCTAGTAGGCATGGGTGTCGACAGGGCAATACTAATAACTGACAGGGCCTATGCTGGGGCCGACACCCTGGCTACAAGTTATGTTTTGGCTAACGCGATAAAGAAAATTGACAAGGAGATAGGTAAAGTCGACCTAGCTGTCTTCGGACAGGAGACCACGGACTCCAGCACTGCTCACATAGCTGCACAGACCGCCAGCTGGCTTGAGTGGCCTTACATATACTATGTCCGAAACGCATGGCTAACGGAGGATGGAAAGTTAAGGGTAGAGAGGATACTTGAAGAGGCCATAGAGGAGTGGGAGATAGATCTTCCAGCCATAATAAACGTTGCTATGAAATCCCTGAAGCCAAGGCCTGTCACGCTGATTAATAAGATAAGGTTTAAGGCAAACCCCAGCATCATGATGAGTTGGACTAATAATGATCTAAAGCTAGACCCAAGGTGCACCGGACTTAAGGGCTCGCCAACCGTTGTTGCGAAGACCGTCGACGTCCCAGAGGTGCCAAGAAAGAAGCAGGTCTACGTGCCCAAGAATGGCGAGGATGCCGCCAAGTGGATACTCAAGTCGCTGCTTTCTGATGAGAAGACCTCCAAGGCGCTGATAAAGGCCCTCAAGGAGGGAGGTGAGGCAGCATGAGCCAGTGGGCAGCTTCCCCTTCAGCGGGCTCGCAGGACTGCGACAAGCTTTGCCCTGAGTGGGAGTGCAGGGACAACAGCGAGTACAGGGGCGTCTGGGTTATAGGCGAAGTAGACGAGAATGGCATTATAGAGCCGAGCCTGCAGATGTTAACGCCAGCTAAGAAAGTGGCGAGCAAGCTTAACGTTAAGATAACTGGCGTACTCCTCGGCAGCAATGTAAAGGGGTTCGCGAGTCAGTTCATAGAGTATGGGGCTGACGAGGTCATAGTAGTCGACGATCCTCGCCTCTCTTCCTATGCGCCCAACGTCTATGGGGAGGTCGTGGTGAGCTTAATTAAGAAGTACAAGCCTGAGATGGTCTTCGTGGCTGGCACTATGAAGGGAAGGGAGCTGGCGCCTTACATAGCCAACCACCTGAGGACAGGAATAACTGCTGACTGCACAGACTTTGACGTTGATGAGAAGACCAGGGACGTCTTCCAGATAAGACCGCCCTTCGGCGCTGTGCTGCTGGCATACATAAGAACGCCAAACAGAAGGCCTCAGGTGGCTACGGCAAGGCCCAACGTGTTCCCCTTGCCTCAGCGCGATCCGAGCAGGAAGGGAGAGATAATAGAGGAAAAGGTGGATTATGTACCCCAGCCTAAGGCAAGGCTCGTCTCGCGCAAGGTAGTGCCAAGGACTGAGGTGCCCATAGAGAAGGCGGAGCTGGTGATAGGCGGTGGCAAGGGCCTCGGAACTGCCGAGGGCTTCAAGATGCTGCAGGAGCTGGCCAACGTCATGGGCGCTGTCGTGGGAGGCAGCAGGAAGGCCGTAGACTTAGGCTGGATACCTCATGAAAGGCAGATAGGGCAGACGGGCAAATCAATAAAGTCAGTCATATACATGGCTGTTGGCATAAGCGGCGCGGCGCAGCACATGTTCGGCGTGAGGGAGGCCGAGGTCGTGGTAGCCATAAACAAGGACCCAACGGCACCTATCTTCTCACAGTGCGACTATGGCGTAGTTGCGGACTATCGCGAGGTCATATCACATCTGATAAAGATGCTTAAGGATCTGAAGGAGCAAGTGAAGAGGGGCGAGACCCCCAGGATAGAGTGACCTGATTTGAGCCAGGGGGAAGACGAGCGACTGAGGCTTTTTGAGAGGAGCCTTAGCAGGTTTGCTGGGGTTCTTGGACTTCGTGTCAATGTTGAGCTCTCCAGGAAAGTGGAAGAGGTTCAGCTGAAGATAATGGATGATGTAACAAAAGTCATTGACAAAATCTGGTCCCAGGGCCTAACCCTGCAGGACCTTTTGGCAAGGCTGAGCAATGACGGGGTCCTAAGGGAGGAGGCGGTCTATGCATCTAAGGCCATCGGTGAAAGCCTGAACCCTGACTCCGTAGATGACGTGTTGGCAAGTGCCATCTCTGGCGACGTCTCCCAGGAGGGGGCAAAAAGCACCCTAATAGCATTCCAGGCTATAGCGAGGGCCTATGCCAGCAGGTACTTCAAGGAGAACGGCTCCATAGAGCACCTGTCGCCCTACTGTCCCCTCTGCGGGGCGGAGAGCCGCACCATGGTTAAGAGGGGGGACAAGTACGTGATGGTGTGCCACCTCTGCGGCTATGAATGGGTCATTGGCAGGGGCTCGCCCGTTTGCCCCTTCTGCGGAAATGACAATAAGTTTAAGCTTGGAACCTTCATGGACAAGGAGCGGAAGTACGGCCTTATGTTCTGTCAGGAGTGCGGCTCTTACTGGAGAGTTATTTGGGATGAAGAGATGGCTTCGGCGCCCAGCATAGTTCTGCCGCTCTTAGCTATGGCTGCTGAGAGGTTCAGAACTGCCCTGCCCAAGGATATTGTCAATAACTCTCAGGAGCCTGATGCTGAGGTTTCGTTGAACAAGGAAGAGAATGAAACCGAAGGTAAGAAGTGAGTAAAGCCAGAGCGGATTAAGGGCTGTCACGCTCTGCTGCCCAGAAAGGCCGCCTTCAGCTAGGCCCTCTCTCGCCATCAACCTCTCCAGGTAAGCTCCAAGTATGGGCATGCCTATTATAATCATATAGGCAGTCATCATTGCGGCTATTCCAATGACCTTAAACAGCATGTTATATCTCCTCCCCAACATTACGTCAAGGACCCTTGAGACTATGAGCAGGAAGGCCATCTCCATAGCAGACCCTACCATAGCCGATGTGAGCCCCACCAGAGAGAGGTCAACCGAAAACGTAGTAGGCCGCTTCAGGGCATAAGAAGTTATGGCAAGTATTATGCCTAATGACATAAGAACCGGGCCCAGCTGGGCTTCGGAGAGGTGGCTTAGATAAGCTCTTGTGTTAACAAGCCTGGGGTCTGGCCGCCCTCCTTCCTTCTGCCCTTGCGTGCCCATAATGGTCACCTAAGGTTCCGACACAGCGTCTATATTAAGTACGTTCGAAAGATATTTAGCCATGAACTTAGAGTCAAAGCCCCGCGAGGCGTCAACTATGACTTTCCTTGGCCTTGACTCCCTTATGTAGTCCACCACCTCCCAGAAGGTGGCATGGTCGCTAAAGGAAACTCTGTAAACTTTATCATTAACCTTAACAGCGGGGCCCCGCCTTTCGGTACCGGTAAGTATCACGTGAACAGCTGGCACCCTTATCATTGACGAGGACTTGGATAGGTGAATAAATGCTATGGACCCTGGGAGAAGCTCATCCCTGCTGTAAAGTCTCACGTCACCTAGTTCCACGTTATAAAATTTTGAGGCTATCTTAGCAAGCTTTAAAGTGGTCTCGTCAGCCAGGAAGGCGCTTGAAACGCCTCTTATCCTCAGCTCTACCATTATTTCTTGAAGTTTTCCATTATAACCATATATTATTATGGGGTTGTTAGGCGACTCCGCCTCTATAATATTGACTAGAGCTCCCAGGGCATCCCACTCGGTTCCCTTTCTGGACAGGTGAGGACTACCGTAGGTGGCGTCTACCACTAGGACGTCAAGGTCTTGCATGGGAGGGGTGCCAGGCATCTTGAAGTCACCAGTATAGCCAGCGGTGCCCTGAGGAGTTTCCACCATTACCTGGGCGCTTCCAGCTATGTGCCTTGACGGTATCAGCTTTAACCTCTCATCGTCAAATTCTACCTCTTTATAATAGTCAAGCAGCAGCGCCTTGCTCTGAGGTATCGAGTACCCTAAGACCTTAAGGAACTCGTGGGTGATAGGAGTCGCTGCAATGAACAGGCTCTCAGAGATGCTCCGGCTAAGGTACTTGGTATGGTCTTCGTGGGCATGGGTGACGACCCTTATAGGCCTTTTATGGTAGGAGTCGGCCACTACATTGTTCCCTAATAGTATTGCTCCGTTCGGCATCACAGCAGCTAACAAGCTGTACCCCCTGCTGGCCAGCTTGTCCAACTTAAAAATAGCCGCTATAGAGTGGCAGGCCCTGGTCCCGCCGCGGGGAATTGAACCCCGGACCACCCGGTGTCGGCCGGAGGGGCTAGGCCTCCAGCCGCCCCGTCCCACTACAGCCGGGCGCTCTGACCGCTGAGCTACGGCGGGCCTGCCTGGTATCCTGTCCGTGCCCTGTTGTTTTAAGCCTTACTGAAATCACCGTAGTAGAGAGGTTTCCATAAGACTTCATGATTTGCTGTTGCCTTCCTTTCCACGAGATAGGGAGGTGAGCGCTCAATATTAAATAGCTCCATTCTAGCTCCAAGTAGCAAGGGCTTTACGATATCAGCTAGTTATGGCTATCAGAGCAGAGGAGCTTAGAGAGGCCCCTAATGTTACCAACCGCGTTTTGAAAAGCTTCGTAGACACTGTCATGAATCTTGTACTCTGCGGCCTCCTCAGCTAACGTAGAGCTTATGTTAGCTAACAGTAGATCGGCCTCCCTTAGCTCTTGGCACAAACCGTCCCTATCCAGCCCATTAGAGGCCACGTAATCCGCGATTGCACTAAAGTAGTCGCACATAAGCTCTGCAACGACTGCCGAGGAGGCGCACAGTAGTCTGGTGTAGAGAGGCATTTCGGCAAAAGATCTATAACCTCTTGACTTGGCGCATTCTTCCTCCAGCGTTTTTGCGTCTACACAGCCTGGGCGCAGCTCCGAGAGCCCGAACTTGACAGCTCTCCACAGGAGCTCGTAATACTCCTCATGTAAGGACGAGCTCACAGTTCACTCCTTGATAGTATAAACATCTCTTCGCTTAAAAGAGCAAGTTTATTTTCTCTCTTTTATAGCTTTATTTTGAGAAGGGAGCAGAGATGTGTGCAGAGGAGAACAACGAGAAGTCGGTTAAGTACTCTGACATGGTCTATGAGATGCTTAAAAACGACATCCTTGGCAGGCGTTTTGAGCCCAAGGACAAGCTCAGCGAGACGACGCTAGCTAAGCTCTACAACGTAAGCAGGACACCCGTGAGGGAGGCGCTTCACAAGCTTGAGAAGGAAGGGCTTGTAGTGAAACTCAGTGATGGATATCACGTTTCTTTCCTGACGAAGGAGCAAATACTTAAGATATTCGAGGTAAGAGCCGTCCTTGAAGCTTTGGCGGCGGAGAAGGCAGCCGAAAACAGGGACCCAGCTATGCTCAGTAAGCTAAGGGAGGCGGCTGAGAATTTCAAGAAGGCCGACAGGAGCAACCCGCTGGCCCTGGCCCAGGCTAACAGCTACTTCCACGACATAATAGCCGACATGAGTGGCAACGAGTACCTGAGGGATATACTCAAGGATCTAAGGAACAAGTTGGCTATAGTCAGGGTGGATCTATTTGCGTCGAGCAATAGAGTTGAGCAGGAAATAGAGGAGCACTGGAGAATCTATGAAGCCATAGAGAAGGGGGACCCCAAAGAGGCTCACGATGCAGCGCTCAGGCATCAGATGAACTTAATCGAGTTCATAAAGTCAAAGAGAATGGTTGGGGGCATACTAGTTTAATTTTAAATGAGGCGTCGGCATTAACTTGCGTTGATTAAAATGGCTCAGGCGATTGGCCGCCTGTAGCTGCAGGTAAATGACGTTAGCCAATGAAGTTGAAGGGCGATAAGGCTTTGCTATTGGCCTCCCCTCTGTCAGAAGGGGATAGCTGCCGTTGTGCTGTCACGTGGCTAAAGGTGCTCTCTGCGGCGGAGCATGTATTTAGTCTACTTTAAAAGGCTAATCCGAGATTGAGAGAAAAGGTGAAGCGATGTGTCGCTGAGACTTGGAGCCTTACCTCAGTTTAAGGTGCCCCCCAAGGGAGAACATTATGATGTGCTTATAGTAGGCGCAGGGCCTGCAGGGCTTTCGGCGGCTGTCTATGCGTCAAGGTTCCTGCTCAAGACTGTGGTGGTCTCCGAGGACGTCGGAGGTCAACTTAACTTAACTAACGTAGTTGATGATTATCCTGCCACGCTCTCGATTAGCGCGACAGAACTCATATCACGCTTCAGGGAGCATGCCGAGAAGCTCTTTGGGGTCCCTATCTACACTAACATAACTGTCCAGAAGTTCTCCAGAGAGGGCGATGAATATCACGTAACTGGGACGAGAGGGCTGGACGTTTATTCTAAGACGATAATACTTGCCGTCGGTTCTAGGAGAAGGAAGCTAAACGTGCCTGGCGAAAACGAGTTCGCCGGCAGGGGCGTAAGCTACTGCAGCATCTGCGATGCGCCGCTCTATAAGGGCAGGGAAGCGGCTGCAGTGGTAGGAGGTGGCGACGCGGCCTTTGAAGGAGCCATACTGCTTTCAGGCTACGTGAAGAAGGTGTACCTGATACACAGGAGGAGCGAGTTCAGGGCAAAGCCATTCTACGTCCAGGAAGCCATGTCAAGGCCTAACATAGAGTTCGTCCTCAACTCGGTGGTTACAGAGATTAAGGGCGACAAGGTGGTTAGGAGCGTTGTAGTAAAGAACAACGTCGACAACAACATTAGAGAGCTTAACGTGGACGGAGTGTTCATAGAGATAGGTTTCGAACCCCCTAAGGACTGGTACCAGTCCTTAGGCCTAGAGGTTGACGAGCTTGGCTATGTGAAGACAGACCTGTGGATGAAGACCAACCTTCCTGGAGTCTTTGCTGCAGGCGACGCGATAAGCCTGTGGCGCGGCTTCAGGCAGATAGTTAATGCAGCCGCATCAGGGGCTATAGCCGCCTACAGCGCCTACACATACTTGACAGAGCACGGGCTTGTAAGGAGGCCCGCGCTGGCTAGCAGGGAGGCAAAGTAAGTTGGAGGAGAGGCAGGTAGAGGAGAAAGAGATTTACAATACGCTGAACCAAAAGCTTGTAAAGCAGGGCTACCACATAATAGGTAACCACAGTTCTGTAAAGAAGTGCTACTGGAATCACGCCGCCCTCGTCGAAGGGAGGTTCTGCTACAAGGGCAAGTTCTACGGCATAGAGAGCCACAGGTGCATACAGCTCAGCGTCACCAACCATTGGTGCTGGAACGCCTGCCTTCACTGCTGGAGGCTCAGGCCCCAGGATGTTGGAATAGAGTGGAACGAGACGCGCATGCCGTTCGCTGACGACCCTAAGGAGATAGTGGAGAAGGCCATACAGGAGTACCGGAGAATCATAAGTGGCTACAAGGGGAGGCCAGGCGTCTCGCCCCAGATGTACAAGGAGGCCACAGTGCCAAAACACGTGGCTATCAGCCTGACCGGCGAGGCCACGCTTTATCCCAGGCTGGGCGAGCTGATAAGGGAGTTCCACAGGAGGGGCATATCAACGTTCCTGGTCACAAGGGGCGTGAGGCCTGACGTACTGGCTAATCTGGAGGAGGAGCCTAATCAGATCTATATTAGCCTAGAGTCGTGGGACAAGGAGTCCTACAATTACTTCAACAGGCCCCTGGTTCCAAGGGCGTGGGAGCTGACCCTGGAAACCTTGGAGATGCTTCCAAGCTTCTCTTCAACAACCGTTTACAGGATAACCATAGTTAAGGGGTACAATGATAACGAAGCGGCGCTCAAAGGCTTCGCTAAGCTTGTAGACCTAGGCAGGCCTGACTACATAGAGGTAAAGGCGTACATGTATGTAGGGGCCAGCAGGGGAAGGCTGCGCCTCGACAATATGCCAAGGCACTGGGAGGTTAAAGAGGTGGCCAAGAAGCTCAGCGAGCTCACAGGGTATCCGATAGTCAGTGAAAGTATGCCTAGTAGGGTTGTGCTGCTCTCCAAGCTTGAAAAGCCCATAAGGTACGGCGACGCTCCAGTTGACTGGAACTCGCCGGACATGCCAGCGCCAGGAGAGTACGAGGACACTGCATGATTTACATGATTCCAAAGGTTTCGGGGCCAAGAAGCGATGATAGGATTTATTTACTCACGCCAGAAGGTTTTAAAGAAAGAGCGCATCTAAGCCCTATGATGAGGCCTCGCATCGCTGCCGAGCTGATGTAGCAATGGAGAAGGGTGCAAGCCCTGAGGGTTCACCCTTTGAGAAAAGCGACAGGGAGATAGCCAGGATTATGATTAAGCTGCTCACTAACTATTGGTCGTACTTTACTAAGAACGAGGAGGTAAACAGCGACGGTATGAGGCTCTTGGCATCAGCCTTAAGATATGCTAAGGGGGCAGCCCCTCAGGTTAGGCGTGCCCTCAGGGAGTCTATAAGGAGGCCGACGCTTCACAACGTGTTAAGGGTATGCGAATCCCTGGGCCTAGACATGAGCTATATATGCAGGCTCGTGTCAATGGCAGAGCTGGGGGAAATTTATGGTTACGGCGATTATAGCCTCACTGCACCTTGTCAGCAGTAGTAGCGTCGATGGCCGCTGAGAACTCCTTCGCGCATTGCATGCATTTGTTGCGAGCGACTTCAGCAGCACCTGCATAGCCCACCACATAGCACCCTATAATCTCACTGCGTTTTTCAGTGATGAGCACAACAAGCGTGCAGTCCTCAGAGCGTTTAACATAACAGAGTTTTACGCCATTATAGTTAAGTGTCTTCTCGCAATCAACTCTTACACCAGGCTTAAGTCCTACATCTGCGTCAACTATGAAGGTTTTCAACCCTCCGGACTCAAGCTTAATCACATAGTTGCCATTCAACAGGTTTTTCTCAATCATCAAGGAGACCCGGCTGGTCATTCGCTTATCACAGGCGTGGCAAGTACCAGCTCCGAGCCGCAGAAGGGGCAGCGATACTTCAGCGACCTGGCATCTGCCGCGCAGAAGTACGCGTCAAGGGTTTTTGCGCACTTTGGACACATATAGACGGCCTCAAACCTCCTGCTCCCTGGCCTCTGGCCGCTTAAATCCAGCAGCCTCCCGCACACTCTGCATCTGACCGTTGTCCAGCCGAGCGTTCCCATTGCATTAACTCCCCTTACCTTACCTACTGTCATAGTCCCAGGCTCCACCTCCGCGAGCGTAGGTCTACACAGACTTAAAACCTATCGTTTTAGCAGGCAGAGCAGAGGAAGGGTGTAGAGCTTGCTAGGAAAGCTGGCGATCTTAACAATAGCCTTATTCGCAGCAACGATAATAGTGGGCTCCATAGGTATAGCGTTTTACTATTCCTATAGGTCCACGTTGCTCACAATAACAGCACAGAGGCCCCTGGGCCTTGTCCTCTCCAAGGTCTCATCGCTTGAGTATAAGATGTATGTTTCTCCTTCAGGGGATACGTACTATGTCACGCTCAAGAACTACCCTAACAGGACAGCTTATATCATTCTCACTAATTCATCGGGTTACGAGCTCGGCTTTGTGGAGTTTGGATATAACAGCACTAACATAACATGGATTTACATAAACATAGGGGGCGTTAAGCAGAACGTGAGCGACTCTAATATGTCCTCTTACATCACACCCTTGCTGACGAGCGCAAGTATATCATATAACCCATTCACGGGCACTATATCGCTTGAGGCGTTCCCTGGCCTTGGGCCTCTCTATGGGCTCTCGTACTTCAGTTCATATTATAACATAAATTGGAAGGATCTCCTTGATGGCCAGCCGGGAAGCACCGACGCCACCGTAGGGTACCTATTCACGCCAATAGTGTTTAACGGCAAGAGCTACAGGGGCGTCGAGATAACCATTACACCGCAGACCTCATTCCTAGGCACTAGCGGTGCTTATAGCGTCAGTGCGGGAGTAATCAACCTAGATGATGTGCCGGTAGCAGCGCAAATTACTGTCGGGACAGGGGTTGCGAACTATATTTCCATGACCCTTTTAAACTTAACAGCCTATTCTTAGTGTAAACTCGTTTTCTTATAAAAGCGCTAGAGATGCCCACGTTTTCTGACGAAGAGAAGCCAAAGGCGGACCCGGGGGGATTTGAACCCCCGACCATCGGCTTAGAGGGCCGACGCTCCGTCCTGGCTGAGCTACGGGTCCCAAAGGACTAAGGGTGCTTATTGCTTAAAAACATTGTCAGGGCGCACGCCGGGAAGGCTTGTCTAAGGCTAGGAAACCGCTTTTTAACCCCACAGAGTTCCTTATACACCGCGTAAGGCTAAGGCTGCAAAGAGGTGTCAAGACGTGCCCTTGCAGCAAGATGCCCTGATAGAGTATATAAACAGGGCGCTTTCGCTCTCCAAGAAGACGAAGTTCGAGCAGGCGGTAGAACTCATAGTTACCCTCAAGGACTTTGATGTCAAGAGCCCAGAGGGCAGACTGAGGGAAGTGGTATTCTTACCTCATAAACCTGCCAAGGACCCAAACGTCTGTGTGGTGGCTGCGGGCGACCTTCTACTTGAGGCTAAGAAGCTTGGCGTAACCACCATTTCAAGGGACGATCTGAATGCTATGCGTGGCGACAAAAAGAGGGTCAAGGCCATAGGCCGCTCGTGCGACTGGGTTCTTGTTCAGGCCGACCTCATGGGCCTTGTTGGCAGCGTCCTGGGCCCAGCCCTAGGACCGAGGGGCAAGGTGCCAACCCCTATACCGCCCAGGGCCAACTTGGCAGAGCTCGTCAACAACTATAAGAGGGCTGCCTGGGTCAGGATCAGGGGTCAGCCACAGATAATGAGCAGGGTAGGAACTACTTCAATGAAGCCTGAGGAGCTTGTTGATAACGTAAATGCCGTCCTCTCCGTGGTGGAGTCAAGGGTAGGGGCAGCCAAGATAGGAAGCATTTATATAAAGACTACTATGGGTACACCTGTGGAAGTGCCGCTGAGGTGATGTTAACATGGCAACAATGATCCAGAAGAAAGGCAGACTCGAGCCGCCAGAATATAAGAGACAGAGGGTGGCAGAGCTCGAGAAAATATTTGCAGAGAACAGGTATGTTCTCTTCGCTGACTTAGAGGGGCTGCCTGCCAAGCAGCTTCAGATGATAAGGAAGGAGCTCCGCGGCAAGGCAATAATGACTGTGGCCAAGAAAAACCTTGTCTACTTGGCGCTCGAGCGCCGTGGCCTTAAGAAGGAGAAGATAGAGCCTTACCTTAAGCACGGAGTTCTTGTGATAGCAACAAATGAGAACCCGTTCCTGTTAACCTTGACAATAGATAAGCTGAAGATGCCCGCGCCAGCCAAGCCAGGGCAGGTGGCAACTAAGGACATAGTAGTACCCGAAGGCGACACAGGCATCAGGCCTGGCCCCATGGTAAGCGTGTTTGGAAAGCTTAAGATACCCTACGAAGTCAGGAAGGGAACCATATACATAAAGAGCGACACGGTCGTGGCCAAAAAGGGCGATGTTATATCGCCTGACCTTGCAAGCCTTCTGCAGCAGCTAGGCATACAGCCCATGGAGATAGGGCTTAACGTAGTTGCGGCATGGGACGGCGAGACGGTCATACCTGGCGATATGCTGCACATAGACCTCGAGGCAACAAAGAACGACATAATAAGGTCAGAGCAGGAGAGCACCTACCTTGCTAAGACTATAGGGTTCTTCGAGGTGCCTGAGGTTGTGCAGATGCTGGCAGTTGAGACAGAGCTAGAGGCTCTCTCGGTGATAAGGGCTGGAGAGCTAACGTTAGACGCTGATACTGCCAAGACTGCTATTGAGCAGGCGGTCGCTGAGGAGACCTCTGTCATAGCGGCTCTCGGCGATAAAGCTAAAGAGCTAGGCCTTGAGGTGGTGCAGGCAGCGCCTGCGGCGGCTCCTGCGCAGGCGCCTGCGCAGCAGGGAGGGGAGCAGAAGAAGGAGGAAGAGAAGAAGAGCGAGGCCAGCGAGGCTGACATCAGCGCAGGCCTCTCAGGGCTCTTCGGCTCGTAGCGCTTTTGTTTAGAGAAAGCGCATCTCTTGTGACTACTAGTTTGTAAGGCCCGCCGGCAGTGGCATAGACTTCCCCTTTCTCTGGCTGTAGGTAATCTTAAGCTGCATCAGAAGTTCCCCTTAAGATCCCTAGTTATAGAGAGGCAAGGCCTTAACATACGATGTCCTTAGTCAAGTTAACGATATGACGGCATTGTTGAAATACCTTTTGAAAGGCCTCAGCCCTTGTCTATGGTCTTGCGTCATGCTAAGCATCAGGTCTTAGCCAACGCGTTAACTCAGCAACATTCTTTATAACTCCCCCGCTATAACAGCTACTGGAAAGGGGTTGATGGAGTATGGCACAGGAAGGCAAGGCCTACGTGCATGCGGCCCTTGCACTTTACTACGCGGGGGCCCAGATAAACGAGGACAACCTTAAAAAGGTAGTTGAGGCCCTAGGCCTTCAGGTAGACGACGCAAAAGTTAAGATGCTCGTTGCCAGCCTCTCGCAGCTAAACCTCGAGGACGTCCTTAAGAACGCCACTGCAGTGAGCGTGGCTGCCCCAGCAGCAGCGCCTGCGGCGGCTCCTGCGCAGGCGCCTGCGCAGCAGGGAGGGGAGCAGAAGAAGGAGGAAGAGAAGAAGAGCGAGGCCAGCGAGGCTGACATCAGCGCAGGCCTCTCAGGGCTCTTCGGCATGTGAACATCTGCACGAAACTCCACCGATATTGGAAGAAACCTATTTTACTAAGGTCAAAGTTCTACCCTAGTAAGGAAGGACGGAAGGTGTAAGGCTTGCCAATTCAGGTGAACCCTAGCGAGTACAGGCTCCCCTTCTTCAAGGAGCAGGGGTATCAGAGGAAGCAGTGCAGGGTTGGAGGGGACTTCTTCTGGACGCTCAATGCCAGCTTTGACACTTGTCAGGACGTGCCCGACACTGATTACTGGTTTGACAGGATACCCTCGGTGCCAGGACTGACGGTGGCGGAGGCCAGGAGGAAGTTCATAGATTTCTTTGCAAGGCACGGCCACACGCCGGTTCAGCCAAGGCCTGTGGTGGCCAGGTGGCGCGAGGACCTTTACCTGACCATAGCCAGCATCGTGGACTTTCAGCCGCACGTGACCAGCGGCCTGGTGCCGCCCCCCGCGAACCCCCTCGTGATAAGCCAGCCTTGCATAAGGCTTGAGGATATAGATAACGTAGGCCTCACCATAGGGAGGCACATGACTACGTTTGAGATGGCTGCGCACCACGCGTTCAACTATCCTGACAAGCAGGTCTATTGGAAAGATGAGACCGTGAGGTATGCCTACGAGTTCTTTACCAAGGAGCTTGGAATACCTGGAGACCTCATAGTGTTTAAGGAGTCCTGGTGGGAGGGAGGAGGCAACGCTGGGCCATCGTTTGAGGTCACGGTCGGCGGCCTCGAATTAGCAACCCTGGTATTCATGCAGTATAAGATAGATGAAAATGGCAACTACGTGGAGCTTCCGCTGAAAATCGTCGACACAGGCTACGGAGTCGAGCGTATGGCCTGGTTCACGCAGAAGACTCCAACGGCCTTCCACGCCATCTATGGCCAGCTGCTGGATAAGGTGAGGGGCGAGCTAGGCCTTCCGAGGCCCCCTGAGGAGTACCTCTGGGCAGCCTTCAGGGCCGCGGCTAAGTTTAACCCTGACGTGGAGGGCAGCCTTGACGCCTTCTACCAGCAGGTCTCAAAGACTACAGGCGCCCCCCTGAGCGAGGTTAGGCAGGTTTTGGAGCGCGAGGCAAGGCTTTACAGCGTGCTGGATCACAGCAAGACCATAGCGATGATGTTAGGTGATGGAGTTGTTCCAAGCAACTCGGGGGAGGGCTACCTTGCCAGGCTAGTGATAAGGAGGGCCCTGAGGCAGCTCAGGCTTCTCAACGAGGGCTATGACCTGGCTAGGATTGTTGATATGCAGATAGACCTCTGGGGCTCCGACTTCCCGCAGCTCAAGGAGAACAGAGGCTACATCGTTGAGGCGGTTGGCCTTGAGGAGGATAGGTACAAGGACCTGCTTAGGAGGGGCGAGAAGCTGGCCCTACGCGAGTTGTCGCAGGGGGCAAGCCTGGAGACCCTCATTAAGCTCTACGACAGCTATGGCATACCTCCAGAGGTAGTTGCGGAGGCCGCGGCTAAGAAGGGCATAACTGTGCTGGTGCCGCGTAACTTCTACTCGCTGGTGGCGGCCAGGCACAGGGCCCCCGCCAAGGTACGTTCCATAGAGGAGAAGAGCTCACTGCCGGAGGACGTGGTCTCCTGGGCCCGCCAGTTTAAGTCAACGGAGCTGCTGTTCCACAAGGACCCCTATGCAAGGAGCTTTACCGCTAAGATAATGGGTGTCAAGGGCGAGTACGTGGTATTGGACTCAACGATATTCTATGCCACTGGCGGCGGCCAGCTTAACGACGTAGGGGTTATGGAGATCTGCGGTGAAAGGTATAACGTGGTGGACGTTCAGAAGGCAGGTGACGTGATAGTTCACAAGCTCGACAGGGCCGTTGATAACGCCTCATGTGGCGAGGCCAGAGGAGAGATAGACTGGGTTCGTAGGTTTAGACTTATGAGGCATCACACGGCAACCCACATAATACTCGGAGCTGCAAGAAGGGTCTTAGGTAACCACGTATGGCAGGCGGGAGCGGAGAAGACGCCTGAGAAGGCAAGGCTTGACATAACACACCATAAACCCCTTACAAGGGAAGAGGTCAGGAGGATAGAGGAGCTGGCAAACAGGGTCATTGATGAGAGGAGGCCAGTGCTGCAGGCCTACATGGATCGTAATGAGGCTGAGTCCAAGTATGGCTTCGTGCTCTACGAGGGCGGAGTTCCAATGGAGCGCAAGATAAGGGTTGTGGAGGTCCAGGGCTGGGACGTCGAAGCCTGTTTTGGGACGCATGTGACCAACACTGGCGACATAGGGGGCATAAAGATAATCAATGTAGAGAAGATACAGGATGGTGTAGTTAGGCTTGAGTTCGTGGCAGGTACGAGGGTTCCTGAAGAGATGGCGGCCCTCGAAGATAGGATGGCACAGATGTCCTCAGAGCTAGGAGCGCAAGGTGGAGAGGAGCTGAATAAAGTCAGGGAGCTTAAAGATGAGTTGATGAGGCTGAGGGAGTCGGTGAAGGCTTATCGTAGCCTATGGCTTAGCACTGCCAAGGACCTTGTAGCCTCAAGCAAGGTTAATGGCCTTATCGTAGCTACCTTAGAGTACCCAGAGCCTGACGTGAAGTCAGCGCGCGATGCGTTAAAGGAGCTAACTGACGAGTTCGTAAACTCAGTCATAGCTGTAGCCGTTAAAGAGGATAAGGGCTACAGATACGAGCTTGGCCTAGGCAGGGAGGCCTCCAGGGTACTGAGCGTGGAGGCGATACTTGCGGCAATTTCATCAGAGCTTAAGGTTACCGGCGGAGGCAGAGGCACCTACGGGAGTTTCTTCACCAGCGAGGTTCCAGAGAAGGTTGATGCTATAATAAAGCGCTCCGTTTCCAGGATAGTATCTCAGAACGCTCAGAGCTGATGGCCTTTGTTGCAATAACCAACAACAATATTAGTTGCTTAAAGATAGTACGCCCTTTATTAGATGTCAAGAGACCTTATTCAGTTCTTCCTGGAGTTTCTTATAGAACCTGTTCCACCACTCAGCCATTTTCTCGGTGTGGTACATGGCGTCCTCCCAGCCATGCACGCCTGTCTCAGCAGCAAGAGAAGCTATGGCATCCATGACCTTTCTGGACTCCCACGGCTCTGGCGTAGCCTCAGATTTGGCCTGATACTCGGCTATTCTCTTATAGGTCAAGAGGCCATGTTTATAGACGTCCAGCTCAGCCCCAAGCATCTCCTTATAGAGGCCCGTGAGGGCCTCTTCGGCCCAGCCCCTGTGGAATCTGCAGAACCCGGCGTTTGCTATTAGCAGTTCCATCACCGCGCGCCGTAGCGCCGCGGAGGCGTAGTCCTCAGGCTCCCTAAATGCCGGCGAGTAGTCGGTCCAGTATTTGCCAAGCACGAAGAGCGGCGCAAGGACCCCTGGCGACCAGTAAAAGTTCGGCGTGAAGTAACCGCTCTTGCCAAAGGCTGCATATACTAGGAGATCCTCGAACTTAACACCGCTCTTGGCCACGCGGTCGCTGTAGAGATTGTCTAGTTCCTTGGCCGCGGCCCTGAGCCCCATGGAGCCCACTATCTTAAGGACTTTAGTGGTATCATCGCTTACTAGGTTTATGAGAAGCTTCCTGGCCAGCTCAGCGTTCACCTTGCTGGCCTCTGGACCCTGGAGCTTCGGATCCATCACTGGCTTCCTGTCAAGCCCCACGTCTTCTGGGTTCAACAGTCCCTTGTCTATGAGGTCGAATATCCATCCCACGAAGTGGCCTGCCTCTATGGCATCGAGCCCCAAGTTATCAACCAGGTCCACCAGCTCTGCGCTCTTCTTTATGTCAAAGATTCCACTTATGGGGCCAACGCCATGGGCAGGCTCATAGTCTATCTTGACCTTATTAAATATTTTCTTACAGACGACCGGGCACGGCTCGCCACAGTTCTTGGAGGCAGGCGTGAGCTTTCCTCCATCAAAGACCTCGTCCTGGAATGGGCGCCAGAAGTAGTCCATAATTTTCCCATGCAGTTCAAGCCTGAGACCGCGACTTAGGTACACGTGGTTATAGTTGAGCATTGGAACAAGTTCTTTGTAATGTGGGTAGTTCTCGCCAAACGTGCCTCCGGTCTTAGAGGCCGGGTCAAACCTGTACTTTGTGGTCTTGTCAAGAAGCGCCTGTGAGAAGGGCTTCTTGTAGACCTCCTGTGCAATCTTGTTGAGTATCTGTACATTTGAAAGGTTTGGATTAGGCCTCTTGTAAGTTCCACCAAACGTTATGGCCACAACGTTGTGCGCCTGTGCCATAACGGAGCCCCCACCGCCTCTGGAGGCCGAGTCCGAGACTTCAGTCAAGTTGCCTTTGTCATCTAGGACGTAGCTGAAGATGCCTGCGAAGGGGGTCTTATAGGCCCCAGGCCCCACTACGGCCACTCTGGCGTGGTTCTTAACTATGAGGTCCCTGTCCATGTCAACGACGTACTTAGTTAGCGCCTTCGTGCCGCTGAGTCCTGCGTAGTTTGAGTATATCTTGTTAAGCTCGTCAAAGCTTAGATCCGAGAAGCTCACGGAGACTTCGCCGTTAGAGCTACCTATGACCCTTATGAGCAGGGGCCTCTCGCTTCTGCCGGTAATCACGAGCGCGTCAAGTCCAGTCCTGAAGAATGAGTAGCCGGCCCCTCCCATCTCGCTCACGTGGAGGCCCCTGCTCTCTGGGCTCTTGAAGACAGCCACTATTCTGTGGCTGCCAACAACGGCGCCGCCTGCAAAGGGTCCTATTCCAAGCACAAGAGGGTTGGCGGGGTCCAGAGGGTCTACGTTATAACTCTTCATGTCTAAGTGTACCTGCAGCCCAAGGTCAACTATTCCAAAGAGCTCTGGGTTGTTTACGGATTCGATTTTATAAGAGCGTTTTGTGGCATCAATATAAAGCACTTTAAACTCCATTTAAGTTAAGCACCTCCACTTATCTCCGTTAGGAATAGTTTTGTAAGGGAAGTTAAATAAGTATAGGACAGGCCTTAGATCAAATTAGGTTTCGTTTAATGGCTTTATATTAAAATTTCATGAAACTATGAGCAACTGAAACTTTTATAACCCAAGGCAAGTCAGTTATGAGAGGTGTTACGGGTGCCGCAGGAGAAGATAATAAACATTCAGATAGAAGGGGGGAACGCTAAGCCCGGCCCGCCTCTAGGCCCAACTTTATCCTCCCTAGGCCTAAATGTCAAGCAGGTAATAGATGAGATCAATAATAAGACAAAGGACTTTAAGGGCATGACAGTGCCTGTAAAGATAACAGTTGACATGACGACAAAATCTTATCGCATAGAGGTCGGGATCCCCACCGTTACAGCATTGCTGCTCAAGGAGGCAGGCGTCGATGCTCCCAGTGGTGACCCAGCTCACAAGAAGATCGGCAACGTAAGTTTTGAGTCCATAGTCAAGGTCTCGTTAATGGTAAAGCCTAAGATAACCGCTAAGACACTAAAGTCGGCCGTTAAGAGCGTGCTTGGCACCGCCAAGAGCATAGGGCTAACGGTGGACAACAAAGACCCAAAGGAAGTCATAAAGGACGTGGACGCGGGCGCTTATGACGAAATAATAAGCAAGTACGAGTCTGAGTGGGCCTCCCGCTAAGATATATAGTGTGTTTCAAAGCTCGCAACTCTGCAGTAACCAGTTCTTAGTCAGTAAAATCAGTAATAAGAATAAGGGGTCCTTGACCAAGGGCGGCGGGAACGGGGCGCATATTGGTGACCTCGATTAAGACTTTGACCCTGGCGTTAGCAGGGGCCGACCTTCTGGTAACCTCCTCGATTACGTACGCTGTTCATCTGATGATGGGGATTTCATGGTACATATCTATTATCATCTATGTAGTACTCTGGCTCTCAGCCATGTTATTTATAGCGTGGCTCCTCCATAATGAGCTTAGGGTCTCCCTCGCTGAAAGGTCTATC
Organism: Acidilobus sp.; assembly: GCF_049973875.1. Classification (NCBI taxonomy): domain Archaea; kingdom Thermoproteati; phylum Thermoproteota; class Thermoprotei; order Acidilobales; family Acidilobaceae; genus Acidilobus; species Acidilobus sp. The sequence continues at coordinate 64,025 of NZ_JBMFJI010000003.1, read as the reverse complement.
TTACAGGCAGCGGCTTGCAGAAAGTGCAGTTATATGTTTCTAAGAGACGTATTGGCCTGTAACCTTGATGGCCCAGGCGCTATCAGCGCCGCGGTCTGCATATCATTCCAGGACAAGAGGCTTTACTTTTACAGGTACTTTAATGCAATTCCTACTAAAGACCTCAGGGACTTTCCCTGCGTGAGGTTTGAGACAGGCCTCTTCGACTCCGTGGGTTCAGTCAGCGTATTCAAGGGTAAGGGCATGTTCCTGTTGCCTTCAGGCGACGTGCGCAGAGGGGAAATCGAGGTGTACTACACAAACTATAATGGTTTAAACGAAATCGGAGAGAACCTCAAGATTATTCTTAAAACGCTGGGAGATCATGGACTATAGCTTTAGAGCCTACGTAAGGTTTATAAAGCAATATGGAGTACCAGCCCTATTATTTCAAGTAACCCAAATGCTACGGCAAGGTTGGCAGTCATCACGTCGATCTGCAGCCAGGACTTAGAGTTTTCCACTTTTCTAGCTATTGAGAAGAGCAAAGGCAAGGATAGTAGTGGCAGAAGGGCTTCAGGCGGCAATATGCCTAGGACCACGAGAGCAACCTGAACTACATAGGCAACAGCCATGAAAACGTAGTAGATGGCCTTGGAGAGACCTGGGCCCAGCACTGTAGCCAATGTCTTCGCTCTCTTGCTATCCCTGCCTAAGTCTCTTATATTATTCGCCATGAGTACGTCATCTATGATGAAGGCCATCGGTATGCCGACCGCGAGCCCCTTCAGAGACAGCGAGCTGCTCGCCAGGTAGTACCCTGTGAGCGTCAGGAGCAACATGGAGCCAATCACGGCCAGATCGCCAAGGGCCCTATACTTCAGTTCCAGAGGCGGCGCGCTGTAGAAGTACCCGAGGAAAATGCCAAAAAGCCCTAGAAGTATTGCTAATGGCCTCCCTAGAACAGCAACTGCAACCCCGAGCGCTGCCGAGAAGAGGAAGAAAGCGAGGGATATGGACTGAGTCCTCCTAGGTCCCACCTCCTTGTCGAAGACGAAGTTGTACCTAAGCGTGGCCGAGTCCGGGCCATCTATGCCTTTATAAAAGTCATAGACGTCGTTAAGTATATTGGTCGCCGAATGCATGAGGAGCTCGCCTACGATAGCTAACATGAGTATCAATATCACTGGCAGAGAAAACTTAGCTTTATTGAACGAGAGAAACCCTATCATTAATACCACTATAAACATAGGCAAGCTCCACGGTCTAGTACCCATGAAGACTTTCTTGGGGCTGGTCAAGATGGCACCACTTTATAGTGGTTTGAAAGAAACTTAAAAACATTGGGGAGCGATCGCTATTACGTCGATGGGTAGCTAGAGTCCTGTAGCGGCAAATTTAAGGACCTTTGATACGCAGCCTGAGCTTAGGCGAGCAGGATGACGCTGACGGTAACTAACACCCTAGGAAGAAGGGAGGAAGTCTTCAGGCCATGGTCTCCTCCACTTGTAACCATGTACGTCTGTGGTCCAACGGTGTACGACTACGTTCACATAGGTCATGCTAAGACATTTGTGGCATTCGATGGAATAAAGAGGTACCTATCACTGCTAGGCTATTCCGTATATCACGTTCAGAACATAACAGACATAGATGACAAGATAATAAAGAGGGCCTCGGAGCGCGGCGTGAGCTGGAGAGAGGTAGCGGACAGCTACGCGCAGGATTACCTGGAAAGCCTCTCGAAGCTCAACATAAGAGTCGACTTACACCCCAGGGTGACGTCTCACATAAACGAAATCATAGATTTTATAGGGAAGCTTGTCGAGAAAGGCTATGCTTATGTGGCGTCGAGCGGCAGCGTTTACTTCGACGTTGATGCATACCCCGACTATGGAAGGCTTAGCGGCAACTTCAACAAGGCCCTGTGGGATCAAGGGGAGGGAGTGGTGTCAGAGAAGCGCCATCCTTATGACTTTGCTCTGTGGAAAGCCGCCAAGCCTGGAGAGCCGTGGTGGGAAAGCCCCTGGGGCCGCGGGAGGCCCGGGTGGCACATAGAGTGCAGCGTGATGAGCAGCAGGTATCTTGGGAGCAGGATCGACATTCATGGAGGGGGCTCCGATCTCATATTTCCGCATCATGAGAACGAGAGGGCCCAGAGCGAGAGCCTCTTTGGCAGCCCCTGGGTTAAGTACTGGCTTCACACGGGCATGCTGACTATAAGGGGCGAGAAGATGAGCAAGAGCCTTGGAAACATTGTAAGCTTAAGGGACGCGATAAATGAGTGGGGCCCCAATGTAATAAGGATGTGGGTTCTTACCTCTCATTATAGAGGAAGCCTCGAGTACTCCGAACAAAGCCTTGGACAGGCCAAGAAGCTGGTCGAGAGGCTGCGCGATATTGCGAGCGACATAGTTAAGAGGCTCTCTAAGGAGGAATACGTCAACTATATGAAAGCCGCAGATGTAGACGAGCTTTTCAAGCTAAGGTCCCTGTACCTAAACTGGCACGCGGCGATGCAGAGAGACTTTAACATGGGGGAGGCCGCGGGCAGCGTATGGGCCTTAACCTCAGAATATTACAAGTATATAGCTTCATCGGAGTCAAGGGCCCTCATAGCTTTTACGTACAAAGTGCTTGTAGACTTTAACAGAGTCTACGCAGTCTTAGATGATATTTTTGAGGGGGCGCCGATGGCCCCTATAGCTTCCCTCGAAGACCAGCTTATAGATCTTTTAGTTGAGGTTAGGTCGCAGCTTCGTAAAAACAGGATGTACGACCTAGCAGATTACATAAGGTCCAGGCTGGCTTCATATGGCGTAACTCTAGTCGATAAAGGCGAGGAGACCACATGGAAAAGAGCGGGCTGATGAGCGATGGAAAGGTCTAGGCCACGCCTATCCTAGACTTATACTCAGAGTAAAGGGCATTGATGGCCGAGACCCAGGTGTCAAGACCCTCTGGTGACGTTGGATAGGCGTCGTAGAGCTGTTGAACCCTCTTCATATAGGCGGCCACGGTGGCTAGCTTAGGCAGCAGCGAGGGTCTGCCGAGCATGCGAAGCGCTATAGAGACCTTGTCAAGGAGCCCTAGGTTGGCCTTCAGCTCGCCTGAGACGCTCGTCTCATAAACTTGGTCTGCGTTCATTACGCCATGCTTAAGGCCGTACTCTATGTCGTCGTTACTGAGCCTCTGTAAGAATATCCTGAAGATGTCGAGAGAAGCCTGCCTTCTCCCAATGGACTTTATATAATTTATGTTAAGGTCCCAGAGGGCCTTGGCTGAGAAGTCGTTCTCAGTGAATGCCTTGATTATTGACTTAGAGGCGTAGTAGGCTGCGACCATGGCGTAGCCCATTCCACCTCCGTGCACCGGGTTCACAGTATACCCGTTGTCCCCTATTCCAATGAAGTTATCCCACACAAGCGTGTTAGCAGGGCGCCTTGTTGGAACCTTGGAGCCGGCCGCGTTGATAACCTTTCTATAGTTCTTGACTTCGTCTAACTTTTCGAGCCTCTGCTTGAATATAGTGTTAGGGGTTGGATAACCCATGCCTCCCTGAACCCCGAGGCCTATGTTGGCGGACTCCTTGCCCTCAGGGAAGTACCACCAGTAGCCCCCTGGGGATATCTCCTGGTTAACGTAGATCTTAAGGTAGCTGGGCTCCTCTACAGTGTAGTTCAGTTCCCTGATCTCGCGGTAAGCTATGTTGGCGTCCTTAGGGTCCAGGGGTTCATTAACGGGCCAGGACGTGGGCAGCTGCCTCCTTAGGAGGCCGCTGTTGCCGGTAGCGTCTACTATGATCTTTCCTTTGAACAGAAGGTCCTCGCCGTTCTCGCCTTTGGCATAAACGCCGACAAGCCTTCCCCCTTCCAGCTTAGGCGACGTGACGCGGGTTCTCATGTAAATATCGACATCGCCCTTAGCGCTCTCATTAATGAGGGTAAGTCCGTACTTGTTCCTGTCTATTATGAACCCTTCTCCGTTAACCCTTAGCTTGACGCCCCCGTAGGGACTTACTATATCAATGCCGTCTATCTTTTGCTTAAGCGACTCGCCCGTGGGATATGGAAGGCCCGTCTCGTCAAAGTGGTGCTTGCCTATAGCATCACCGCAGGGCTTGCCCCACGCGCCTTCAGGGCCATTCATTTCAATGCCTGCCACTTCGAGCCCAGATTTCCTTAGAAAGTAAGCGAGTGAGGAGCCTGCAGGGCCGAGGCCTACAATTACTACGTCATACGTTAGCTCCTTTGTCAAGACGAACCTCCTTGAGCTACTGCTTCGTGCGGGGTTTAAAAACAACGATACTTAAGCTAAGGGGCGCTCACCAACATTAGGTCAGACTCGCTTGGCCTACGGTGAAGAGGGGAAGATCATCTACATGTCACTCTATCTTTATGTTGACACTTCCCTTCGAGCCCTGAAGCTTCTTAAACTTAATTTCGAGCACTCCATTCTTGAACGTAGCCTTAGCTGAGCTCGGATCCACGACGGCTGGCAGCTCTACTTCCTTTGAGTACTTTCTCTTGTCGCCTTCAGCCCTAATGCTGACTGTTCTTTCAGTGGCTGAAACCTTTATTTGATCCTTGTCGACGCCAGGCAGATCCGCTACGACCCATACCTCATCGTCACGTTCCATAACGTCCACCATCGGTTCAGTCTCATCGCTTATTATTACCTTTCCCCTGCCTTCCTTCTTTATGTTGCCAAACTGCTCTATATGAGGCACGCCGTCTGGGCCAACGTAGACCCTCACACCATAATAATATGGCCCTTCCTTAGTGGGGGCGTTCTTAAGCAAGTCCTCGAAGTCCCTCTCCATGTCCTCAAATTCCTCTTCAAATCTCCTCATGAGGTCGTCTATCTCATCGAATATGTCATCAAAAGACCTCCTTTTCTTCTTGCGCTCGTCGCTCAACCTCTAACCCCCAAGGCTTTTAGGATTCTCGGAGATTTTATATATAGTATAGCTGGATGTAGTCTTTGGCCTATTGCGGCGTTTACTGCTGGGGTCGATATTTAGAATTTAGATCTGGTTTGCTCAGAAGCTTATTTGGCAGCGCAAGTTATATGTTAACGAAGGAGACTACTGGTGCCCTTCGAGGGATGGCTGATAAGGTCTTCTGATGGCGCTGTTTGGATGGTCAAAGGTTACGAGCACCCCGATGATGGTCACATAGCGGTTCCGTATCATAGCGACTTCCCTTGGCATATTGACAACAAGAACGTAGGTGGCGTCTCATACAGGTACTTGGACTGCATCGGCAGAGAAGCCTACGTAGTCCCTAGACGTTATGGGACCTTAATAGATCCATCGGATGCTATAAGGAGAGTTACCTTACCGCGGGGCCTGAGCGAACTACTTGACGTGCTGAACCCTGAGTGGGTTGGTATAACTGGCAGCCGGGCCTTGGGAACCGCGAAGCCCTCCAGCGACTACGACCTTCTACTCTACTCTAATAAGCCCTCGGAGCTTTACAACTCGCTAAAGGATCTTGCCCAAGAAGGCCGAATAGCTGAATGCGAGCATGAAACTAGGTACTCTAAAGTTAAGGACACCTGGTCCTTAGATGACTTCAATGTAATGCACGCTTTCAAACTTTTGGACTCCTGTTACAAGGGCATCGCCTATACCTTGAGGTTGCTTAGGCAGGTCGAGGAGAGAGGGTGCACCAGCTTTTACAGGAGCCTGGGCTGGTTTGAAGGCGTTATTTATATTAACGACATAGGCGAGGGCTTCCTGGTCCCAGCAAGGTACAGTGTTAGGCTAGGCTTCGTGGAGCTAACCGCTTATATGTTAACGTGGAGGACGAGGTACCAGGAGCTGCCCCCTGGCAGGTATCTGGTCAGAGGCCTATTACAGGCCTCGGGGCCAGATCTGTACTTGGTACCAGATGTTTGGGGCTACGTTAAGCCGCTGCAGGTATGGGCATGGAAGCGCGATAATAACTAGGGGTCTTCTGTTTGGCGTAGAGATAGGGCTGCAGGCGCCGCCAGGGTTCATACCAATAATACCCAAGTATGTGCCCTGTGACCACGGCAAATGGGAAAGGCCAGGGGCTAAGCTATGCCGGATCATAGAGAGCTACGGCCCAGGCGGGGTTGCTAAGGCTTTCGAAGGCTCTGGACTTAAGCTCCTATATGATCCCGCTTACTCCTCCTACATGCCATACATTCCCATGAGTAGCGTGCTCGTTTACATGAGCCCTAAGGAGGCTCTGAGGAGGGCGTTAAGCGGTGGATCCCCACTTGTTGTTGAGCTGGCAAGGGCAGCGCAGGCCCTTTCAAGGGCCGTGGGCTCTGCCGACAGCTTGGGGCTCACAGGTTCCTTTGCTATGGAAATAGAGCAAGGCTTCTCCGACATAGATTTTGTGGTCTACGGCGTTGATGAGGCGACTGCAGCCTTCAAATTCTTTACAAAGTCGCTGAAGGAAGGAGAATGTAAAGAGGACTTCGGTGGGGTGCGAGTGAAGGGCTTTACTTGCCTTGCATGGAGAAGGGGTCTTCTGGATGGCGTCAACGTTCCAGTGAGCTGGGTAGGCGTGCCTGAAGGCCCTGCTTCTGCGTGTAGGCCGCTCAGCGAGTATAGTCATATAGAGCCGCCTGCGAGGAGCTACGCTAATGTCCTCACAATACAGCCATACCAGGAGAGCGCCCTCCTTTACCCTCCATGCGTTTCGACCGAGGAGGGCGTAACAATAGTTTCATTTGAGTACAACCTAGGAGGCTACCTCTACAGGGGAGGCGAGGTTTTTGTGGATGGCCTAACTACGTCAGATGGCAAAGTGGTTTACATAGGGACCAGGGAGAGGCCTGGAGGCTTAACTTTAATTAGGCAGTTCAAGCCTTGATGGTCCGAAGATTGACTTATAGCTGTGGGACTATTCCCTCTGTAGAGCTGAAGTGAAGCGCCATGGGCAAATACATAGTGGCCTCAGCATGGCCATATTCTAACTTCATACCTCACCTGGGCACGGTGCTTCACCTGCTGAGCGCAGACGTTTATGCCAGGTACCTGAAGCTGATGGGTCACGACGTTGTGTTTGTGACAGGCAGCGACGAACACGGCACACCCATAGAGCTCGAAGCCAGGAAAAGGGGCATAAAGCCTAAGGAGCTCACGGACCAGGTCCACGCCTATGATGTTGAGCTCTTTAAGAAGTTCGAGTTCGACTTCAGCTTGTACTCGAGGACTGAGAGCCCGGTGCACAAGGAGTTCGTCAGGGAGTTCTTCCTCAACTTGCAGAGGAGAGGCTATGTCTTCCCCCAGGATGAGGAGATGCCGTATTGTCCCAATGATAAAATGTTCTTGCCCGATAGGTTCATAGAGGGCACATGCCCCTATTGTGGTTACGAACATGCTAGAGGCGACCAGTGCGATAACTGTGGCAGGCTGCTCACTCCAAGGGACCTCATAAACCCCAGGTGCGCTATCTGCGGCGCAACGCCAATCTGGTTGAAGACCACTAACTACTACATAGACTTGGGCAAAGTTCAGGAGAAGCTGCTGTCCTGGCTTCAGGGCAGTGAGCTCCAGGATAGCGTCAAGAACTATAGCATAGAGTGGGTCAAACAGGGTTTGAAGCCAAGGGCGCTGACCAGGGATATAGAGTGGGGCATACAAGCGCCCTTTGAAGGCGCTGAGAATAAAACGATCTACGTCTGGTTTGACGCTCTACTTGGCTACGTTAGCGCTACCAAGGAATACCTAATGTCAAAGGGCGAGGATGAGAACTCCTGGAAGCAGTGGTGGTTTGACCCCTCAACTAGGTCTGTTTACTTTATAGGCAAGGACAACATACCGTTCCACTCCATAATACTTCCCTCTCTCTTTATAGCCTCAGGGGACCCTTACGTGATGCCGTGGCGCATAAGCGCCACCGACTACTTGCTTTATGAGGGAAGGCACTTCAGCAAGAGCAGGAGGGTTGGCGTCTGGATAGACGAAGCCCTAGAGATCGCTCCGGCCGACTACTGGAGGTGGGCTCTGATAAGAATGAGGCCGGAAAGCGGCGACGTAAGCTTCCAGTGGAAGGAGTTTTACAGGATAGTGAACAGCGAACTAAATGACAACATAGGGAACCTGGCCTACAGGGTGCTAAGCTTCGTGAAGAGCAGATTTGACGGCGTTATACCCCCTGCTACTGCCTCTGATGCCCACGACAAGGAGACGCTGGAGGAGGCCGCATCATTAGCTGGCAAAGTTATAGAGCACATGGATAACGTTGAGCTGAAGAAGGCCAGCGAGTTCGTGCTTGAGGTGGCGCGTCTAGGCAATAGGTACCTCAACGAGTCAGCCCCCTGGGACCTTATAAAGAAGGACAGGGAGAGGGCGGGTACTGTCATTAATGTAGCGGCGAGCATAGTAAAGGCCGTGGCGCACCTAATAACGCCCTTTATGCCTAGCATTGCAGAAGACCTCTGGCATCAGCTAGGCTTCACGGGAAGCGTGATGGATGCTAAGTGGCCCGAGAATCTCAGCAAGCCCATAAGTGGAGGCTCTAGGATAGGGGAAATTCACCCGCTCTTCAGGAAGCTGCCCGAAGACTTCTTAAACAACATTGAAAGAGTTATAGAGGAGGCGCGGGCCAAGGCTAACTCCAAGAGGCCCCCTCTTCTGAAGGACTATGGCATAGCGGGCTAGTGCAAAGGCCGTTAAAAACGCTGAGCGCACTATATTCCAGGACCACGGGATGAGGACGTGGGCAGCCAGCGACGTCAAGGATGAGATGCCTAGACTCACACTGACCGTGGGACGCGTTAAGGTCCAGGGTCCTTTTAGTAAATTGAGTAAAAAGAGATACCAGTTAGGTTGGGTCTAATGAGTTTAGGTACGCCGTTCATTACTCCAAAAAATTTTAATAACGTTGCCTTTAGAGTATGTGAACCGGAGGTGGGATAGTTAAATGTCCACAAGGCTCACGGGTCTAGTGAAGGTAGACTCCAAGGGGAGGATAACGATACCGCAGACCATAAGGGAGTCGCTAGGTATAGAGGCCGGCATGCTAGTAGCTATGCTGGCCGATACTGATAAAAAGGAGATAATAGTGAGTCCGATACTGGCTGAGAACGCCAAAGTTATAGAGATTGACGTCTCAGTACTTGATAAGGTTGGCGCTCTAGCTAAGGTAGCTGACAAGCTAAGCGAGCTAAAGGTTGACATAGTTGCCAGCAGGTGCGCCTCGATAACGAGGGGAGAGGAAGGGGAGTGCGTCTTCATAGCCGACATGAGCCAGTCGAACGCCGATGTAGAGACTATACGTAAGGCTCTTGAAAATCTAGACATTGTGACCCAGGTTATGATAAGGCAGTTCGAAGCGCCAAGCTTTTGATGAAGAGGACATTAGCTGCAGTAGGGGTCTCATACCGCACTTTCTCTAGCCATTCTAATACCTAAAACTATTTAAAAGCCCCTACAGTCCTGGAATGGCGGAGCCGAGGGGCAGTAATAATGTCAATAGAGCTGAGGCCCGAGTGGAGGAGGTTCAAGTACAGAGGCAGGAGCCTAGAGGAGCTTCTAAACATGCCACTCGACGAGTTCGTCTCTCTGCTCCCAGCGAGGCAGAGGAGGAGCCTGCAGAGGGGATTGACGCCTGCCCAGAAGAAGCTGCTTGCTAAGATAAGGGCTCTTAGGCGCTCAGGCAAGACCGATGTCATGGTAAAGACTCACGTGAGGGACCTGGTTGTGCTGCCAGAGATGGTAGGTTTAACAATAGCCGTCTATAATGGCAAAGAATATGTGCCTGTAAGAGTGGTACCAGAGATGATAGGGCATAGGCTGGGCGAGTTCAGCCACACAACAAAGATAGTGCACCACGGCGAACCAGGCCTCAAGGCTTCAAAGAGCAGCCTGCACATAGCAGCTAAGGGGTGATCCAGTATGCCGGAGTGGTCCTATTCGTTTAAGCCTGCCAACGAGGGCCTATCGGCTAAGGCTATGATGTGGGACATTCCAGTTCATCCTAAGGTCATGGTAGAGGTCGCGAGGGCTATAAAGGGCATGAAGCTGAGCGACGCCGAAGAGTACCTCAGAAGGGTTGCAGAGCTCAAGGAGCCGGTACCGTATAGGTCCGCTTCGAAGAAGATACCTCATAAGAGGGGATTGGCTGACAGATGGGGTATACCAATGGGTAAGTACCCAGTTAAGGCAGCCAGGTACATGCTGAAGCTTCTTGAAAACGTCTCTAACAACGCTGAGAACAAGAACCTAGATGTAGATAACCTTTACGTGGTCCATGTGGGTGTTCATAAGGGGATAACGCTCAAGAGGGTTTACCCCAGGGCCTTTGGGAGGGCCGACATTATAAGGAAGGTGCATTCTCACGTTGAGGTGATAGTTGAGGAGAGGGGTGGCAGCTGAAATGTCCAAGATTAAGAGCTACTTCCTGAGGCAAGGCCTGACACGGGTAAAGGTTGACGAGTATCTGGCTCAGAACTTCTACACTGCAGGCTATGCCGGAGTCCAGATAGTCCAGAGCGGGCTAGGCACCAGGGTTCACATATTTGCTGAGAGGCCAGCGCTAGTCATAGGAAGGAGAGGCGCTACAATAAGGAAGCTGCAGGCTGTCCTGGAAAAGGTGTTTGGACTTGAAGGTGTTCAGGTAACCGTCAGCCAGCCAGACAACATGGAGCTTAATGCTAGGGTACAGGCGTTTAGGATAGCGAGAGCGCTCGAGATGGGCTATCACTTCAGGAGGGTAGCTATGGCTACTATGAGAAGGATTATGGAAGCCGGCGCGGTTGGCGTAGAGATAGTCATAAGTGGGAAGCTCAGCAGGGAGAGGGCTAGGTTCGAGAAGCTTCAGGCTGGCAAGGTTATAAAGACTGGGAACGTTGTCGACGTTTATACCGATCGCGCCATAGCTTACGCCAAGCTGCCTTTAGGCATAATTGGAGTTGAAGTTCGCATAATCAAGCCTGAGGCGGCAAAGCCAGACATATTATTAAGGCCTGACTCTGAAGCAGCGACAATAGCCGCGCAGTTAAGTGAAGAGGCCTCTGAGGGCCAGGGCGAGCAGAGGGTTAAGGAGATTATAGAGGGAGGTGAGGAGGGTGGCGAAGTACAGGCTAAGTCCTGATGATCTGCGTAAGCGGAGCCTGGAGGAGCTTACAAAGCTTTTGCAGGAGCAGAGGGGCGAGCTAACATCGCTACGCCAGAAGGCGTTATCTGGCTCCATAGACTCGCCCGCTAAGATAAGGGAAATAAGGAAAAACATAGCTCGGATACTCACCGTAATGAATGAGCTGTCCAGAAAGAGTCAGCAAACTAAAACAGCAGCGGAAACGACAAACTCCCAGCAGGGGCAAGGATGAAGTTCACCTCATCAAATATAAAGTTTAGACCTCTTGTAGGTTTGAAGGTGAAGGTGATTAGTTCTACTGATCCCTCCCTGCTTGGAGTCTCCGGTACCGTTGTAGGCGACTCTAAGAATGCTCTAAGGCTTAGGGTGGAAAGAGGTAACAGAAAGAAGGAAATAACTATCATAAAGCTTCATTCGACATTTTCTATAGTCACTCCCGACGGCAACTTTATTGTTAGGGGGTTAGACATTATAGGTAGGCCGGAGGAGAGGCTGAAGAAGGCCATAAGTGGGTAGTCCAGCACTCAAAGGGTCAAGCTCAGCGTAGCGCTGGCGTCTGCTCAGGCCTAACGTATGCCTATAGCGTGAGACGTGACGGGGAAACCCTTTTAAGTCCTTAGATAGACCCGCACAGAGGAAAGGGGATATTAGAACATGCCTGCCCAAAAGGCACTAAAAGCGTTAAGCGTGCCTGGAGTTAAACCGCCATCTGTATCCTGCACTGACCCTAACTGCCCCTGGCATGGATCACTCAGGGTACGTGGCGTGCTTCTGGAGGGAACCGTGGAGAAGTTGAAGACTAAGACCACGGCTGTGATAAGGCATGATTACCTTTACTATGACAATAAGTTCAAGAGGTATGAGTGGAGAAGGACAAAGAAGCACGCCCATGTGCCGCCATGCGTTGACGTGAAGCCCGGTGATAAGGTCCTAATAGGCGAGACCAGACCCCTTTCCAAGACAGTTAAATTCGTTGTGCTAGGAAGGCTCGAGAGGTGATAGAAGTGGTAAGAAGGCAGAAGTTCACTGCGATACTTTCACGCTTTGGATATAGCGCTGGCCTTCAGGTGGGCACTTATGCTGTAGTAGCCGATAACAGCGGCGCTAAGGAAGCCATGATAGTCGATGTGCCTGGAGTTAAGACTAGGGTAAGGAGACTTGCAGCGGCAGGACCCGGCGACATGGTGATAGTTACTATAAAGAAGGGTACCCCTCAGGTTAGAAAACAGATAAGCTACGCGGTTGTCATAAGGCAAAAGAGGCCTTACAGGAGGCCGGATGGGACTTGGGTCTCCTTTTCAGATAATGCTATTGTTTTAATAAACCAGGATGGAACGCCCAAGGGTAGCGAGGTCAGAGGTCCCGTGGCCAGGGAAGCGGCTGAGAGGTGGCCATCTATAGCAAAGCTCGCCACAACGATAATTTAGGGGGTGGGGTGGGTGGCCAGCCAGCAGCCTAGGGAGCAGCGTAAGGCGTTTTACAACGCACCTTTACACCTTAGGCATAAGCTCGTCTCGGCGCACTTAAGTAAAGAGCTAAGGGATAAACTTGGCATAAGGTCGCTGCCGCTTAGGGTGGGAGATAGGGTCATAGTAATAAAGGGCGACCATAAGGGCAAGAGCGGCAAGGTAGCTGAGGTTGACCTAAAGGGGCTGTGGGTCAAGGTAGAGGGCATAACCAGGAAGAAGGCTGATGGAACTGAAATACTGGTCAAACTGAGGCCGTGGAATCTAGTCATAACAGACCTTAACTTGAAGGATGATTGGCGCAAAAAGATTATAGAGAGGAGGGGCGGTAACGTACAGGCAGCCGCGCAGCAAGAGGCTCAGCAGGCTGGAGGTGCTAAATAATGGCTAGGATGGGAGGGTCTAGGCACTTAAAGGCGCTCAGCGCGCCTAGCGTCCAGAGGATTCCGAGAAAGGTAAGACCCTGGACCGTAAAGCCGTCGCCAGGTCCACACCCTGCAGACAGGAGCCTCCCTCTGCTCATAGTCATAAGGGATCTATTGAAGTACGCAGAGACGGCGCGCGAGGCCACCAAGATAATTTCGTCAGGGCAAGTCAAGGTCGACGGGAAAGTTGTAAGGGATTACAAGTTCCCCATAGGCGTTATGGATATTGTAGAGCTGCCCTCGCTCAATCTTTACTACCGCGTAGTCCCTGACCCAACAGGCACTTTGAGGCTAGTACCGATAAGCAAAGAGGAGGCGTCGCTAAAGCTCCTCAGAGTTGAAGGCGTCACAACGCTCAAGGGAGGACACTTCCAGGTTCACCTGAGTGATGGAAGGAATGTCCTGGTGAGGGTTGAGGACCCAAGAAAGCCTGGCCAACTTCCTTACAAGCCGCTGGACTCCCTTGTGCTGAACGTTCCTGAAGGTACAGTTAAGGATCACATAGAGTTCAAGGAAGGCAACCTCGCGCTGGTCGTGTGGGGCAGAAACATGGGCAAGCTTGGCAAGATAGTGAGCGTCACGAGGGGGTGGGGCTGGGACAGGAGCGTGGCATCTCTGCAGGACTCAGCCGGCAACTCCTTCGAGACCTCGCTGTCCAACATTTACGTGGTGGGTACAGATAAGTCGGTGGTAACTGTGACGCAGGGGTGATGTTATGAGTCAGCAGACCGCTCTCACAGATGAAGTTGTAAACAAAGTGCTCTCAGAGTGGCAGAAGAACCCCATGAGAAAGCCCAGGATAGCGAAGGTTACAGTGAACATAGCGTTAGGGAGCAGCGGCGAGAAGCTAGTTAAGGTGCAGGGACTGCTTGAGCAGCTCACAGGACAAAAGCCTACTTTAAGGAAGGCAAAGAAAACCATAAGGGCCTTTGGAATCCACAGGGGAGAGAATATAGCCGTGGCCGTGACCCTTCGTGGTCAAAAGGCCATGGATTTCCTTAAGAGGGCTTTAGAAGCCACAGGCCATAGGATTAAGGCCTCCAGCGTAGATAAGTTCGGGAACGTGTGCTTCGGAATACCTGAGTACATATTGCTGCCTGGGGCAAAGTACGACCCTGAGATAGGCATAGTAGGCATGGACGTCTGCCTCACAGTAGAAAGGCCAGGCTTCAGGGTTGAGAGGAGAAGGAGGGCCCGCTCATCTATACCTTTAAAGCACAGAGTTAGACCAGAGGAGACTATGGTGCTACTGAACAAGGAGCTTGGGGTTACTTTCGTGTGAGGTGATGGCGATGGGAAAGATAAAGCCGCCTAAGGCTAAGGTGATGGGGAGAGGTGCCCAGAAGTGCCAGAGGTGTGGAACTCGCGACGCGGTTATACAGAAGTACGGTCTCTACCTTTGCCGCCAGTGCTTCAGAGAGATAGCCGTAGAGATTGGGTTTAACAAGTACTCGTGAGGTGATATGGGGTGGTGTATGATACTCTTTCAGCTCACCTTTCCGCGATTTATAATGCGGAGCTCAGGGGCCAGAGGGAGGTAATTCTAATGCCAGCATCTAAGCTGACAGTGTCTGTGTTGAAAGTACTGCAGAAGGAAGGGTACATAGGTGACTTTGAGTACATAGACGACGGGAGATGGGGCAAGTTCAGGGTAACTCTGCTGGGCCATATAAACAAAATTGGCACGATAATGCCCAGAACGCCTGTCACCTACAGGGAGCTCCTTAGATTGCCTGAGCACTTAAGGAGGTACCTGGCCAGCAGGGACCTGGGCTACCTGATAATTTCGACTAGTCAGGGCGTGATGACCCACAAGGATGCCATGCAGAAGCGCCTGGGAGGCATACTTATAGCATACGTCTATTAACGGGTTCGGTATTCTCGTTTTATTCTTTAAAAAGGTCCTACTCCGCACAATAACAGTGGGAGCTTGGATATGGCGTCCCTCAGAGCCATTTACCCTGGAGGCAGCCGTCTTAAACGTATAGTATCAGCAATGGCTAAAGTCAGCGACGAGGCGACGTTCGACTTTGCCCAGAATGAAGTCGTATTCTGGCTCTTTAGCCCAGATAAGACCGTTTTGGCTGTAGCAAAGTTCGAGCCTTCAGCTTTTGAGGAGTACTCTTTAGACAGCGAAGTCAAACTGTCAGTCAATGTAAGTGAGATGAATAGGGTAGTGAGAAGGGCCACCAGAAATGATGCGATTGCCATGCAGTATGAGACGGGAGCCCCTGGGCTCACAGTCGAACTGCAGGATAGGAAGACCTCCTTTTCTAGGTCCTTCCTAATAACGGCTTCTGAGTCCACGGAGGAGTCCCTAAGGGAAATAAACATGAGCCCCACGGCAAGGATAGTTATGAGCGCTGGCGATCTCGAGACGCTGGTAACCGATGCTAAGAGCGTGGGCGACGTGGTAGAGTTGCACGTGTCTGATGGCAAACTAGAGGTAACGGCGTCCGCTGAGGGCAAGAGCTACAGGTGGCTAATGTCACAGGGAGCGCCGCTTCAGGAGCTCAGCGCAGAGGCCGAGACCAAGGCTTCCTACAGCGCCAAGTCTCTTTATTCGTCTCTTAGGCCAATTATGTCAATTGCTGAGAGCGTGCAGCTAGAGTTCTCAACTGACTACCCGCTCAAGGTTGCAATTAACCTCTCTGGGCCCGAGCAGATGATAATATATATAGCGCCTGTTCAGGGGTAGAAAGCTTCATGTGACTGTTGTAAATTGTAAAGAAGTAAATTGTAAAGGAAAAAAGGTTATTTAAAGCATAGACTCAGGAGGGCTACTCTATCCAGTCATGGGTCTGTATTTTCTCTGGCAAGTACTGGAAGGCGAGGAACTTAAGCCCCTTGCTTGCCATGGCCTCTATCTCTAGCTTGGCCTTCTTATCAAGGAACATGTCTATTTCCCTCTTCCATAGGGGCGTGCGGAACCACGAGTAATTCATTAGTTCCTTGGCTCTCCTTATGTCAAGGTCTTTGGCCTTAATTATATAGTTTCTCCTCTCCTCTTCAGTCAGGTATGGCTTCTTTCTTCCATAGCCGAAGATGTCACTCATGGAGACGCCGAGGAACTTCGCCTTGGGTGTGGCTAACCTTTCGCTTTCATAACTTAACTGAATGCTCCCAACCTTGAAGACGCTGTATATGTACCATCCATACGGGTCGCTGTCTGTAAGCACATAAACGGGCAGGCCTAGTTCTTCGTTGAGCCTTCTCACGAACCTCCTGGTGGCTCTGTCTGGCTGGCCGGCGCCGGTAACCAGTATTGACTTGTACTTCTGCCAAAAGCCGACCCTGTGAAGCTGCTGGAAGACTGCGTCCTTCTCAACGACCAGGACAAACTCGGCGTCAACATCAAGGAACTCTATCAGGTCCGGCGTGGACTCTATGGCATATGCGCCGTGTCCAAGCTTAGAAAGGTCTATGATATCGTTTCCGCTCCTTATCCTCATGTTGCCAACTACTTTGCCCTTCTCCTTGCTCAGAATCATGAGGTCCTCTCTTAGTAGGCCAAGCATAACCTCTAAGTCCCTAAGCGCCGCATCACTCTCTGCTTGCTCATCCCAGGTGTTTTCCTCTCTATGCTTCCCATCAAGGTCATGAAATACTATAGTGTGCTTGCCCCTGTAGTAAAGGTCTCTTATGGTGGGGTACTCGTTCTCTATGAGCGCTCTGTAGATGTTGGCCGCCATCACAAGCGTCTGCATGAACCTCCTGGACTCGTTCATATCAAGGAACTTCCTTTCAAGTTTTGAGACGCCAAGCTTTAATATGCCCTTCTCGGCGTCAAAGACTGTATTAGCAAGAGTTCTCTTAGGTATCACTAGCTTAGGGTCAGCGCCCTTCTCCAGCGAGCTTAGTAAGTTCGAAAAGGTCTTATAGATTATTTCGGCGCCTTTCTTTCGGGCCTCGATGTCTATCTTATCCTGAGTTGGAGCTGACACTTTAACTCACCTCCTGTATGGAGATCCCTTTTATAACCCTCTCAACTATGAGCCTTGGGTTCTCCTGTCTCCCGTCAATCTTGGGCATCTCTATGGACGCTGCCACCTTGGATATAAGCAGCTCCGTAACTTTAGGTTCCAGCTCCCTGTACCTGTTAGGATCCTCTGGTGGCGAGCTTAATATTGCTAGGCTCCTGGCCACCTCAGGTATGTACTTGGCTATGCTCACTATCTTTTCCTTTGCAAGCTCCTCACGCGCTTTGCGTGATATGTAAATCCTGAGGCTCCTGGCCACCTCATGAATACCGTTTCTGATCTCGCTCTCAAGCTCAGGTATCTCGCTTATGCTCTCCTTTCCTACGCCCTTATATGGGACCTTGGTACTTGCCACATGCACAAGTACTGCCAGCTGATAAGGCTCCTGAACGCCATACCTGCCCCAGTCAATGTTAGTTAAAACCTTATATGACACGTCCTCCTTCTCTTCATAAAGTAAAGGTATCTTGTTGGCAAATCTGAGCAGTATGGGCTCCTCCTGGGGCTGTATGGCGCCCCCATATGCGATGCCGACCTCTACTATGAATGGGTGGCCCTGGTAGGCCCTGGCGGGCCTCGTCACGGCCTTGACCCATTCCGGCTTAAACATCCTGGTGAGCCCGAGCTCTATAAGCTCTTCACCTATAGGGCTCAGGTAATCGCTTCTAGGTCCCTTAAAGCCCCTGTAGTTTCTCAGCGCTGTTACCAACGCCTCGAGGTCCTTTAACTTCTCCTTTTTAAGGAGGGTCTTGGGATTAATATCAGGTTTCAGGCCCACGTGTCTCAGGAACTCGGTGGCCGTTTTGTCGCCGATGCCTTGGAACTCCTCCTTTAGGAAGTCCAGCAAGGTCTCAGTCTGTGTAGACATAAGCATGCTCCTGACCTGCTCTAGGTCGACTCCATGAGGATGAGGCTTGGCCTCTCTTGGTGGTTTAGGCATTTTCTTGGTGGCCCTCGGGAAGAAGTAAATTTCACCTTCAGGGGTCACAAGCCAGAGCTCTGCGTAGGGCGCTATTATGGCAGTGCGCCTTACATATTCGATTATCTTTGGCTTAGCCCTAGTCCAGTCACCCTCGACTATAGCTGACGCTATCGTACCATGCCACGAACTTCTCTTGTCTAGCTGTCCGTCCTCAACAACCATGGGCTCGTTCTTCTTGATATCAATCTTTATTTTCTGATAATATACGAAGTTGCTGTCCTCCTGTGAGCTAACGACCGTTATAGGTCTGCCTGTGGTGGTCTGGGAGTAAAGCACTACAGCTTTAACTCCTAGGCCGTACATACCTCTGGTCTGCCTTATCACATACTTACTGCTGAAGAGCACCTTGCCGAAAGCTTGAGCCATCACAGTCTTTGGCACGCCTATACCGTTATCTTCAACGCTGACCTCGTACCTGGCGGGCCTCTCCTCAGTCTCAGGCTCGATCTCCTTTATGTATATCTTTACTTCTGGCAGTATTCCATGAGAGTCTGTTGCGTCGAGCGCGTTTTCGACTAGCTCCCTGACGGTCTGGTAAAGGGCTCTGGTAGGGTTTGAGAAGCCGGCTAGCTCCTTGTTTTTAGAGAAAAACTCTGCCACGCTTATCTCCGAGAACTTCTCCTTGGCGTTATCTATGGCGTTTTCCTCAGCCAAGCCTCATCCCCTTTTACTTTGTTTACCTAATTTTTAGAGGCGCTTAGCTCAGAAATTAGTGCTACCCCGTAGCTTTAAACATTTTCACATAACAGCAAGTGTTAGCGTAGATGCTAAACTAATAAGATGCCCAGAAACTAGTAAAATGCAGTATCATTCTTGGCCCGAAGTCTCTGGCAGCTTAGCGTTGGCCAAGAGGTAAGCCGCTAGGAGGGGCAGCGCTATAGTGGCATCTGCATAGACTATAACTTTATCTGCTTCAGGCTTTACTTTGCCCCACGTTATGGCCTCTCTGGGCATGGCACCGCTTAGGCTTCCATCCCACTCAACGGCCGTAGTTATGTAAACCACATAATCAAGACCCTCCCTAAACTGGCTCCACCAGATGGTGTGGTGCTTACTTATGCCTCCGCCTATTATGAGCGCTGAGGCCTTGCCATGGGTTCCGAAGAACAGGTCCGAGAGCCTCTGCATGTCCCTGAAGTAGTTTATCTTTATCTTAACCCCCCTCTGACTCTCGAAGAAGAGATCTGTTCCAAAAGCGCCGTCGGGCCATCCTGGGACGAAGACGTCAGCGCCAGTATCGTGTGCCGCCTTAAGGAAACTGCTCTCATCGTTTATCATCTCGCCTGCCAGCTTTAGGAGCTCATACATGCCCCACTCCTCCTTAAGCGCTGAGGCCCTGGCGGCTAGGGATCTGACGAACTGCTCCACCTTAGGTCCATAGTCGTCAACCTTTATGTAAATGTTGCCCAGCCTGTGAATTCCATGTCTTGCCAGGTCGACGTCGTCCCCTTCAAAGTACCCTTTTGAGTAGGTCCCGCCCATGGCCCTTGCTATATCATGGTCCAGGGCGCCGCACGTGGTCATAATTACATTGAAAAGCCTGGCCCTTATGAGCTGCGTTATTACACCTCTAAGGCCTGTCGATACTAAGTTGCCCGTAAATGAAATGACTCTTAGGTTTGACTCGCTAAGTCCCTTAGCAAGTATTTGCGCCGCCCTCCACACATGGCCGGCCATGAAGCCGTATTCCTCCTCGTACAAATCAATTAGGTCCTTCACTGGCATGTTAGGGTCAACCTTTATGTCCTTAACAGGCTCTAGCTTCACGTTCTCACCAGGCCCTGCTGGAGAAGGGCAGGGAATATAGGGATAGCTGACCTCCTCCCGCCAAAGGGACGTTTATTGCCGCAATTCTATCAAGGTGCGAGGTTTGGAGTTTATTAGCATTTGCATCTGAAATGCCATTGGCCGTGCTTTGCTAGTCCTCTAACAGGAGGCTAGGAGGTGATGATGGTGAACAGGCACAGGAGGTCCCTTTCAAACATAATCGGGGCTGTTATACTAATAGCGGCCACCATAGTCGGAGGTCTCATGGTTTATTCATATTTCCAGAGATCCATGAACGCATTTATGAGCATGGGCAGCAGGGTCACAGTTGAAGCCTCGGCAACTCCTACAGGCAGCGGTACGCTGCTCTACGTCAAAATTATAAATAACGAGCCGCTGCAAATAACTGTCAAGAACCTGGTCGTGGTGCTTTCAAATGGGGGCCAGGAGGACGTTTATATAGAGGGCAGCCCCAGCAGCGGATATAGCATATCAACAAGTGCGCCGACCTCTCAGGGCGTCACTATAAACCCTGGTGGCGAAATTATTGCTGTAGGAAATGTAAATCTAACCTCAACGGTCGAGAGTGTCTACCTATTGTATGAGATGAACAACCAGGTCTACTACACAAACCCTGTGAGCGTCACCGCAGGCTGAGCCGCCATGATGGGAATTCTCTCTAGGCTTAGGGGGGCCCTTCATAAACCCTCCTATTATTCTCACGAGGAAGGGCTTCAGGCCGCGGCTTACCATGACGAGGAGGAAAAGAGCCCGCCCTCGTGGAGCGTCGTTTCCCACTACAGAATAGGCGCTGTGGAGTACTTCCTCTACAGGGGAGGTGATGGAGTGCCCAGACTTATGGTAAGGGAGCCTGAGCCCATGGATCATGACAGGCTTGTCTATGTGGCCACAGGCCTTGCTAAGCCTAAGGACGAGCGCGAGAGCTACCTGGCCGAAAAGTACAGGAGCGGCTACGGCAAGATATACCCGCTGATATTGGACCCTCACATAGAGGAGATATCATATACGGGTTCGACTAAGAATGTGATAGTCATACATAAGGAGGTGCCCTCGCGCTGGGTCCTCACGGACATAAAGCTGACGGACGAAGAGGCTAATGGAATAGTGGTAGAGCTTGCAAGAAAGGCCGGCAAGAGCGTGAGTATAGCTTCTCCCTATGCCGAAGGGTTGACAGTAGAGGGCCACAGAATATCGGTCTCGTTTATGAATGAGATGAGCAGGTTTGGAAGCAGCTTCGTCATAAGGAAGTACCCTCAGAAGCCCTTTACAATAGCCGACCTGTTGGCTAACAAGACCATAGATCCTGCTGCAGCAGCTTACCTCTGGCTCGTAGCCGAAGCTCAGGGCTTTATAATAGTCAGCGGCGCCATGGGAGCTGGAAAAACTACCGTGCTTCAATCAATTATCAGCTTGTTGCCGCCTTACTCCAAGGTAGTCACGATAGAGGACACACCGGAGTTGGTGGTCACGGGTCCCCTGTGGGACTCCTTAGTCACAAGGCCAAGAACCCCCGGCGAGGAGGTTGAGGAGATAACGCTTGAGGACCTTCTGAAGTTCGCCCTCAGGAGGCGCGCAGACTATGTAGTAGTGGGGGAGGTCAGGGGCAGGGAGGGCAAACTGCTGGCTCAGGCTGCGGCCAGCGGGTACGGAGCCATGACTACACTTCACGGCGACTCGCCCCAGGGGGTTATAATGAGACTTAGCATGGAGCCTATAGCGCTGCCGCCCCTCTTCCTAAGCTCCATAAAGTCCATAGTGCAAGTCAAACGCCTTCAGGCCACTGGGGGGCGCGCCGTTAGGAGGGTCACCGAAATAGCCGAGGTTGAGAATGGCAACAGCGTCGCCATTTATAGATATGGGGAAACTGGTATCAACGACCTGGTTGAAAGGAGCCGGGAGCTTGAGTGGGCGGCGGAGAGGCTAGGCATAGGTGATATAAGGGAGGAAATGGAGGCCAGGACCAAGTTTCTCGAATCTGTTGCGGGCAGATCCCCCGAGGAGCTGCGCGCCGAGCTAGCTAAGTTCTACATATCACGTTACGGTGATATGATATGATGGGCAGGAGGCCCAATGATCCCAGGATCTACGGTCCTCTGGTGACAACGCTTAATACAATTGACGCCATATCGCCTATACTTGCAGTGGCGTTTTTCATAGCCGCAGGGGCATCATATGTGGCCCTTCATGTGCGCTACTTGCCGGCGCTAATCCTAGCATCCCTAGGAGTCATAATCTTCTTCCTTCCTAAACTTAGCAGGAGGTTGCTTGCCTCCCTCCTCGGCTCGGGAATTAATGACGAGATGCCATCGCTGCTAGCTGTCATGATACCGTACGTCGCCTCCTCGCGTGACCTCTCTGCAGTGCTTGTAACCGCCTCCGAAAGCCTAGGCCTTAAGTTCAGCAGGGTAGAGGCGAAGAGATTGAGTTATCTTCTGGCAGCAGGTTATGATGAGAGAAGGGCGCTCAGGATACTTGCCGACACGACGCCAAGTTCAAGGTTAAGGGAAGTCATTAGGGAGCTGCTGACGGTTGAGGAGATGGGGCTCTCACGGCTTAGGGCCGCGGTGAACCTATATGCAAGAACTATGGATGCTGTCAAGTCTACTTGGCAGAGCTACGCAAAGCTAGGCGAGACAATAACTGAAGCCGTGACTACGCTTATAGTTTCAGCCGCTGTGCTGCTCCCATTATCGCTGTTTGGAAGTTCCAACCTTCTAATACCTCTGGCAGTACTTATGATGGTCCTGTCACCAAGCCTTGCGATGCTGCTGGCCCTCCTTAGGCCTAAGCTTGGAGAGCCCGAGGGTGGCTGGTGGGTTGCCGGCCTGACTATAGGCTCAGCTGTCGCCGCTTCGCTGATAATGTTTCTGGGGAGGTACCTTGCAGCGTTGATTATCCTTACTCTGGCTACCGTAATATCTGAAGCCTCGTGGGCAAGGCTTTCTAAAAGGTTTGCAGAGTCCCTCAGGCTCCTGAGGGAGGCATCGGAGAGAGCAAGGCTTGGGTTGCCCTTCGCTGACGTGCTCTCAAGGGCCTCCATGCTTGGCAAGTCCATAATTAATGCAATAGTGAGCTCTGATAAGGTCGCTGGCCGGGTTGGGGTGGGTCCAGCGCTGCAAAGCTTCGTTGACATATTCTACGAATCCCTGAGAAGTTTGAAGTCATTGCAGGTGGAAGCCTACATATTGATGGGGATTTCTGCCATAGCGCCAGCTATCTCCCTCGTGGGGGTCTATGCGCTGGTAAACTACATAGCTTCATCTTCTCTAAGTTCTCTGCTAACCAACACTCTCTCAGTTCAGTATGCGGCTAGGCTGCTCATGGCTATGTCCCCCCTCTCCACGCTTCCAGCGGCGTCACTTCACCGCGGCAGAAGAATGTCGCCAGCAGCATCGTTGGTCTCAACTGTACTATCGCTTCTGGTAGTGCGTTTTATGGCTCTCTAAGAAAGCTGCCTCACCACGCGTGCCTCGTAATAGGTCACGCCGCCGCTCTCATCCACTATGGCTAATATCGGTTCATGAGCATCCGCCACTGCCCTCTGGCTCCACCTAACTATATCCATGAGTTTGACGTAGTTCCCCTCGCTTAGTATTAGGACTTCAGCCGTCCTGTTATCTGTCATGTTATAGAGCAGGGTCCTAGGCCTAGGTCCCACGGCAACCTTTTTCCCCCTTCTCCTGAGGTCAAAGTACACGATGAAGGTCTCAAGATCTAAGTGGAGGTCCTCTATCATCTTTATGGCCTTCTGCCAGTCTTTATCATTAACTATAACCTGGTACACGCTGTTATAAGGGTCGTCAGGGTTCGTGGGACTTCACCCTGACCCCTATCTCTATCAGAGCCGCTATGGCAGCGCCTGTTAATGCGTATACCAGGAAGCCGCTGCCTATCAGGATGCTATAGACGTAGCTGCCGTTTAAGGTGCTAGGCAATGGTGTGGAGGCTATGGAGAGCCCCATGTAATAGAGACCCGCTGCAAGCATTATTAGCACTGATATCACCTGCGCCTCCCTGTACAGCCTGAAGTTTCTGCGGGATACTTTGAAGAAGACGCTGGCTATAATTACATATATAACCATGCCTATGATAAGCGTGGTGACGTCGTAGGACACGGCGTATCCAACCTTGTCTGTTAAGGGCGCCGTACTTCTGCTTAAAATATAGGCGCCATAAGCGCTTATTGCTACGCTAATGGCCAGAGTCCCGAGGCCAGCTAACTGGAAGACGCTTCCCTCGCGGACCCTGGCGGCGGTCGTCTTCAGGTATTCCCATAGCTGTGACTCCAGGTTAAAGCCCTTAACCACCATGAAGAAGCCAAGCAGCGCTGCCATAATCTTAAGTGAGAGCAGGAGGTAACCAAAGATGGTTAGAAGCCCGAAGACTAAGAGCAGCAGGCCAGGAAGCCCTAGGAAGTACTTTGAGTACCTGGGGTCGTTGAGGGCCTTTCTAATATACCTGGCTAAAAGTATGTAACTCCCCTCAACGCCGAGGCTTTGTTCTACTATAACCTGTTTCACGCCAGCTATTGGGCCTACGTCTCGGAGTATTTGCGCCATAAAGAGCTCGTCCAGGCCGTCACCGACAACGTAAAGTTCATAATTGCCAGGGGATTTGGAGATGGCCTGCTGGACTCTGGCCTTAATTAAGCTTTGGGCCAACAGGGCGTTCTTTGGATGACCACCCACAACAATGATTTCAGGATTTCTACCGTCGGCCTCCATCTCTTTGTAAAGGTTAAGTCCGACAAACATTGCGTTGGAGTCCGGGTCTTCAGGCCTTAGTATGGCGAACTGCGTTGCAGCGTCTACAACGTTCTTATAGCCCATGACCAGTGACCTGCCTAAAGTGGCGCCTATGTCGTCATCTTCATCTATGACTACTATCAGCGGCCTTCTAGCGTCACTCTTAAGGCCCATGGCTTACCTCTTCTCATTTCTGAATCAAAGGGAGAAGCTATTAGGCTTTCGCGCCTAATGTAAGGCTTCGTGCTTAGAGTTTTGCCCTTCATCGTGGCTAACGGTTGCCTTTAACAACTATTAGCTGCTCGACCTAGTCGATTTTCTCTCTAGCGATGTCTATGGTGCTACTCCCTCGAGGATGCAGGGACCTTATTGGACACGCTCTTCGTCCCACAGCCCCTCACAGGTTTCATCGCGTGGTCTTCAACAGACAGGGTGTTAGCATTTTTTATAAGGCGCGATTATGTGCCGCTGCTTCAGCCTTAAGAGGGATTAGAAGAAGCGGATAAAGTAAGTGGCTGCATAGAATCGCTGTAGATTGCTAGCTCAACTTACACGCTTCCAGTATGGCGTCAGGCGGCGCGTCAGTCCTAAATCCTATGGGGCTCAGGTGAGTTCTAGAGAACCTGTACCCCTGCGATGTTAACCTGGCCCCTATTACGCTTAGGGCGGGCATGTTATGTTTAGCTTCAGAGCACAGCCCGTCCAGCCTCTGGTGGGGAAACGCCTGAAGGCCTAGCTCCTCCTCTATCAGACTTAACACCTTAAGCGCGTCCGCGTAGCATCTCTGGTATTCGTACTTGCGCGCCTTTGCATCATTGAGCATCCTGCCCACTATCTCCTTCTCCCAAAGGGGACCCACCCATATGGGTCCATAGCACGAGTCTGAAGGAAGGCCCTTTTGCATTGAAGCTATGCCGTTTTTGATGCGGATACAGCCCATGTTATCCTCCAACGACCTATGTGCCCTCTGGGAGCCTTTCTCAAATGTCACGAACACCCTAGCGTAGTGGCCGACGCTTACTGAGAAGAGGGGCCTCACCGCTTTGTCATGCGCCGCCGCCTCCCTAGCTATGAAGCCCAGAAGAACTCTCAGTGCGACTTCGCGGTAACTCCTGGTAGGCTCTGGGGGGTTGTCAAGCCAGTACTTCCTTTTAGCAGCCAACCTCTTAGAGCCCCCTAGGACTGCAAGGTCTGTAGCGGTGACTGCAAGGACTCCGCCTCTGGATGTTGCAGAAATTGCAGCACTGATGAAAGGTGCAGGGCTTCCGAAGGGATCTAGGTCAACTACGTCATAAGCTTCTCCGAGCTCGTGGCTTATGGTGTAGAGGAGAGCATTGGCGTCCCTGTTAGATGCTATAGCTCTATCTCCGAGTGAGTTAAGATTAATATTAGCCTTTATGAGCTTTAGAGCCTCCTCGTCAATGTCATTTAGCACAGCCCTCTCGAGACTCCTTACTTCAAGCAGATACCTTAAACCCCTGACACCCGTGCCTGCAAGCACGTCTATGGCGCTCCTAAGCGAGGCCCCTTCAGCCGCATAAGCGTTCAGGAACTGAACCGAGAGGTCCCTGTTAAGTTCCATGCTGGGGTTGTAGAATACTTGAAGCCATGCAGGCTCTAGGCTTCCTCTGAGCGGGTCTACTGCAGGCCTCGTATCAGGTATGTACAGCAGCGCCTTTCCTTCCCTTATTACTGCAAGCTTCACTGGCCAACCACCTTGCAAGCTCAGGGGCTCTCCTTATGTATTCATTCCTGTTATTTTCATCTAGGCGTATTAGCATACCCTGAGTTAAGGCGGAGAAGAGCTCTGGGGACCGGTCCCTGAGCCTGTAGTGGAAAGTTACTATGAGAGGCTTAGGAGGCTGCATGATAAGCTTAGTAAGGGCTTGCGATAAAGATCTTAAGCTGAGCTCCATAGGGCCTACTTCGTCTATTATAATTATGTCACTAGATTTAATGCTGTCCTCTAATATTGAGAGTACCTTGCCTTCTGCCCCAGGGTCTATGTAGTATCTTCCGACTCTCAGACTCTGAGGCGCGGGCGTTACGCTTGCTAGGGGTACAGACCTTAAGCCGTCCACGCTCTTTACCAGGAACCCTCTCCTGACCCCTCCCTCTCGTAGCTCTGGCGTCGTGAACCCGCCCACGGAACAGCCCATGTTAACTAGCTCACTTGCTATTGTCTGAGCCAGTGTCGTCTTTCCTATCCCCGGCCTTCCAGTTATGGCTATCAGCTTTTTCTGCAACCTTCCCACCTATGAAATCTATGAACTCCTCTAGTGTGAAGACCTTTTCGGGCTCATTAAGCTCTTTGGCTAACTCCTTAAGACTTGGCTCCACGACTACGAAGCCTTCACCTCTGATTGACTTCGCCATTCTTAACATGTTTGTCACTTTATCATTAAAGTCCTTAGGTTTTTCGCCTCCGTGTGATATAGTTATTAGTGCCTTAAGGTTACTGCCGGAGAGGCATATATCGAGCGGCGCTCTCCTCGCGTGACAAACGTCAAGCATAAGTCCCCTGAGCCTTCTAACCATCTCTACTTCCATCTGATCGTCGAAATCCGTTCCATGAGATGGCTTGGAGCCCGACAGTATTTCCTCTGAAGGATCAAATATGTCTATGCTAGCAACTATATCCTCTCCAAGCTCATTTATCAACCTCTCAGCCACGTCGAGAGTTGGCTTTATGCTGCCCCTCTCATAGTCATAGATGGCCTTCCTAGAAACCTTGGCCAACCTAGCCATAGTGCCAAGGCTATAGCCCTTCAGCTCCCTCTTCTGCCTTAACTTTTCGCCATTAACTTTTACTTTAAAGTTGTCCCTATCCTCATATATTACTGGCAGGTCGCCCTCAAGAGAGTTAATTAGGGTCTCGACGCTGATCACCTTAGAACCTTCGTAATCATACACTACGCCATCAACTAACTTAATGTCTCCCTTGCGTTCGGCCACTATGAAAGAGTTCACCTTAAGCGTTGATGAAAGTCCTTTGAGTTCCTCCCTCTCGCTTTTGCCTATTAGGTTGGTGCTATACGCGAGTTTAACAAGAATTACCCTGCTTTCTTTATTCTTAAGTGCAAGGTCCACCGTTCTTTTTAACTGGTTTCTGGGGTAATTGAGCGCTATAACGTCCCCTACTTCCGCTAGCAGATATAGTGACCTGTTTACGAACTCCCTGGAGGCCTCATACATAGCCTGCCGCACTCTTGGTGACGGCCGTATATTAGTTAATAATTCGCGAGCTTTAAAGGTGTTATTCAACTAAGCTCGTACTAAGGTAATCGACGCCGCCTGATGGACTTAAGCTTTTAAGTTGGCCTCAGCAGTTGCAGCTGGCGTTCAAGAAGTAAGTTGTGCGGGGAGAGCGATTAGTACAGTAGTACGCGTGGATGCGCGTTAAGCGTGCAGTTGCTCAGGCCTTTTCATGGTAAGGTAATGACATCCATACGTCTGGGCCACTTCGTTGACGGAGCTGCAAATAGCGCAAGTTATGTTCTGGAACCTTTCGGAGCTCTTAGCGTCGGAAGAGTACGCTAAAATTATCATCGCTGCCTCTCTGATCTTCTCAGCTTTGGCCTTGTCGTTAAGTATCTTGGCCATGTATTTTTCGCCGCGCCGTCCCTCTACGTAGTTCGATACTGCGGCGGGCGTGAGGCCAAGGAGCCTGGCGGCCTCGTATTTAGATAATTTAAACTCGTTGACCAGCACATATGCTATGGACGCCCTAATTGACGGCATGACCTCCTTGGCCGCCACCTCGCAGGGCTGGCGTATGGGCGGCGGCTGTTGCAGGTGCTGCTTCACCTTCATGGTCCCAGTAGGTATGTGGCTTAACTAAGGCTAAAAATGTGAGCTATGTACGCCCTCTAATTCGCTATAGGCCCGTTTAGTACCAGTTAAGGGAAGCTAACGTCTTGGACAGGCCTTGGCTACAGCGCACTAAACTAGTGCTTAAAAAGCTCCTAGTAAGATACCTAAGTGGTTTGGTGTGCCTCAATGGCCGGAAGGTACTTTGACGTGGAGTTCGACGAGGAGCTAATAAAGGAGCTGAAGGACACGCTAGCATATATGGTATCGCCAGTAACTGTGGACCTGTTTATAGATGAGGCCTCGCACTGCGAGACCTGCGAGGACGCATACAAGCTTGTTAAGACCATAGCCGACGCCTCGCCCGTTCGCGACGGCAAGAAGATGCTTCAGCTGAGGGTCTTCAGTAAGTCTAAGCCTGAAGATCTTGAAGAGTTCAAAAGACAAAACGTTGAGAGGGTCCCTACCGTAACGCTGCTGGGCGGTGTAATAAGGTACACAGGAACCCCTGCGGGCGAGGAGATAAGGGGCTTCATAGAGACGATAATGAGGATAAGCGAGGGCGAGAGCGGTCTCGACCCTGAGACGAAGAAGCAGCTGGCCTCTCTCAAGGGCTCAGTGCACATAGAGACCGTCGTAACCCCGTCGTGCCCCTACTGCCCCTACGCCGCGCTGCTCGCTAACATGTTTGCCTATGAGTCCTGGAAGCAGAACAACCCCAAGGTGATCTCAGACACCGTGGAGGCCTACGAGAACATGGACATAGCAGAAAAGTATGGAGTTATGAGCGTCCCAGCCATAGCTCTGAACGGCGTCATGTCATTCATAGGTGTGCCCTATGAGGAGGACTTCATAAACTACGTGGTGGCTGCAGCTGAGAACAGGCTAGACCAGCTGGTGCCCAAGACAGAGGGAGAAGCCTCAGGGATGTGAAGGAACTCCAAGAGTTAGCGTGACGAAGCAGTAGCACCCTCTGGGGGCTGGAACCCTAAGGAGGCCTGCAGGGCTCTTTTCTAAGGGGTAACATCCTATGGAGGAGCAAACGCTCCCCTCCACAACTTCTCTATTTAGTCTGGCCTCAAGTTCTGAGTCATAGTGAGTAGGGTTAATGACAACAAAGCCCATTTTCTTTGAATCAGGGGCAAAGTCATAGATCACAGCTGATGAGGAACCCGAACTCACAAAGCCTGGAGAGGCGATCCACTGCAGGTAGCCCACCGTTAGCTGCAGCAGTTGCCTTGTGGCCTGCGGCTCATCTCCCTCACCTATGTACGTAACTCCTTGAAGCTCCAGGTTAACGTAACCCTCTCTAAACTCAACCCTAATCGGGGAGCTTGAAGAGATAGACAAGGGTTTCGGCTGTCTTAACACTATGCTATTGGCTTCTATGGCATCTCCAGGCCTGTAAACATCCTCGAAGTAAGCGAAGGGGTAGAGAACCGAAGCCTTAATGTCGTAACGCGAAGCGTCAACACTTAAGGTAAGCTTAGATGAACGAGCCAGAGGGAGCGCCAGGACATTATTAGTGAGGCGAGCTAAGAGGAAGTCGCTAGCCTTGAGAACGCTGATATTATTGATGTTAAGGGCCTCTACTTTAGAGGGGAGCGCTATGCTAAAGGGCTGTAACGACACTTTAGGCCCTGTTGCAGGGCCTTCCTTAGATCTGAGGGACTCTAGGTCTAAAACCTCAAGCGCCTTAAGCCTTGACCATCTAGTGCCATTAACAGCTGCTACGGCCACTGGGCTTAAGTCGCTGCCATAAAGTGGTACAACGTCTTTAACGTCCCAGGAGAAGGGATTCATATAAATGTTGTCGCGCTCTAACTTGTGCGGCGCCAGAGGTTGTATGTAAAAGCCCAGCGGTTTAGGAGGGGCTGGCAGCTCTGACTCCAGGTCGCCCCTGTTGACAGTAACCTCGTAAAGGCCGCAGCAGGACCACCTCAGGTTTAATCCTCTAGGGCCCTCAATAGACTTTATGCCTGCGTTGTTTAAGATCGCCGGAAGGGAAGGTATTCTAAGGTCATCATAATTAATGAAATTCTTATCCCTAAAACGCGTTGAAAGCTCGAGCCACCCTAAGGGATCGAAGCCCTCATGCAAACACTACAGCCCGTGAGGTTCACTTAAAGGCTGATAGCATTAAAATTATTCTGCTTAAGGGGGCTCCGCAGGACGTCTTTTCTAACTTATGGTGCGGGGGGTGGGCTTCGAACCCACGCAGGCCTACGCCAACGGGTTCTGAGCCCGTCCCCTTTGACCAGGCTCGGGCACCCCCGCACCATCTTCCTAACTATTGTCGGGTTTCTTAAAGGTTTGCGCGCGGTTCTGCACGTAAAAGGCCTGCAAGGCAATCGCTTCGTAAAGCATTTTAAGCGTTCTGTCAGCGACGCGCTGGGAAGAGGGACTCTAATTGGGAGTGCTTGACGCCTTATCCAATATCTCGGAGTACCTGCCAACGGTATCAAAGCCCTCACAGAAGCTAAGCCTGACTAGGAGACTTGCCTGGACAGGCATAGTGTTGGTTCTATACCTTATAATGAGCAACATACCTCTTTACGGCGTGCCCGTGAGCTCCACTGCAGCCACAACTATAACTCTTGAGAACATAATCTTCGCAAGCAGCGTTGGAACTCTGATGCAGTTGGGCATAGGACCCATAGTTACGGCTGGCCTCATACTTGAGGTGCTGGCCGGCGCTAAACTAATAGACATAGACTTCACGAACCCTGATGATCAGGCCAAGTTTACAGGAGCCATGAAGACGCTGGCGGTCCTGTTTGCCGTTGCTGAGGCGCTAGTCGTCACTCTCAGCGGGATGTTCTGGCCCGCTGGGACCCCCGTGTCCCCACTCGTTAAGGCACTGGTGGTAGTTCAGCTAGTGGCTGCCAGCTACATAGTAATATTAATGGACGAGGCCCTTCAAAGGGGCTGGGGGCTGGGGAGCGCCATAAGCCTCTTCATATTAGCTATGGTCGCCCAGACAGTGGTCTGGGATATATTTGGATTTGTCCCGAGGCTAGCGCTGGACTTTGGAGTAGTTCCAGCCCTCATCTATGACAGGGACCCGTTCATAGTGCTTACAAGGGCTAATGGCTTCCCTGACGTGACGGGCCTACTGGCCACGTTTGCCATAGTTATATCGCTTGTCTACCTTCAGGCCATGATGGTTGAGATACCTGTAACATCATCGCAGCTCAGAGGCATAAGGACTAAGGTGCCACTTCAGTTCATCTACGTGACCAACATACCGGTGCTCCTCTTGGCAATTTTAGTGGCTGATCTTCAACTCTTTGAGGCGCCTCTGGCGAGGTTCTTCGGTATTAGCTCGCTGGTCTATAAGGTCTACAGTGACATAGTTTTCTACCTATCGCCGCCCAACGGGCTTGTGGAGACGGTGCTAGATCCCCTGAGGTCCGTGATCTTCGCTATATCGTGGATGCTGCTCTCAGTAGCCTTTGGTTACGTGTGGGTCGAAGTGGCGGGCCTTAACCCTAGCTCACAGGCTGAGTCCCTGATAAAGGGAGGCCTTGAGATACCCGGTATGAGGAGGAACCCCAGAGTATTGGAGAGCGTGCTTGCAAGGTATATATATCCCTTAACGTCGCTCAGTAGCCTGATAGTGGGTGCCATAGCTGTGGTTGCGGCGTTCTTCGGAGCCTACGGCGGCGGCGTTGGCCTTCTGCTCGCGGTGGGCATAGTCTACCAGTACTATTCGATAATAACGTACGAGAGAGCCCTCGAGGCCTATCCACTGATAAGGAAGTTGGTGGGCGAGTGATGCCTGCGAGCAGGGTCAAGCGAAACCCCTTCAAGGTTATCGTAGTCACCGGAGTCCCTGGAGTAGGGAAGACCACAGTTCTCTCCCTGCTTCAGGAAAAAGCCAGAGAGAGGGGGCTTAGACTCAAGGTGCTGAACTTTGGCGATTTTATGCTAGACAACGCTGTTAGAAAGGGCTTAATAAAGAGCAGGGACCAGATAAGGTACCTCAGTTTCAGAGAGCAGCTGGAGCTTCAAGATATCGCGGCCTCCTCGATTATTGAGGAGGCTGGCGGCGACCTCAAAGAGGGGGATTACCTGATAGTAGACACTCACGCTATAGTTAAGACCCCTTTGGGCTATTTACCAGGACTTCCAAGCAACGTAGTTGACAGCCTCAGGCCTGACATGATAGTTGTTATAGAGGCTGACCCTAAGGAAATAGTTGCAAGGCAGCAGCGCGACGCTACGAGGTACAGGTCGGATTTTGGTGGGGAGGAGGGCGTTCGTCAGCTAATGGATGTAGCCAGGTCAGCGGCCATGGCCAGCGCCGTCCAGGCCGGATCCCTACTGACAATAATTATTAATCGTGAGGGCAGGGCTTCTGAGGCCGCGGAACAGCTGCTTAACGTCATATCTAAGCTTTAGCGATCCCCACCAGCAATATATCACTCCTTGCGAGGTCTACGTTATTAGTCTAGCTCGCTGTAATCATCATATGCGGCCTCTAGGTATTTTACCAGAAAGTCGAAGGCCTCCTCTAGCCTTAGAGACCTCAGATAGACCTCATACGCCTGCGAGAAGGCATGTGCTAGCTCCCTCTGGCCCTCCTTGTTTTTTGACATCTCGTCTAAGACTGCCTCTAGCTCCGGCCTTCTCCTCTTTAGCATCTCAATTAGCTTCCTAGCTATGGCGCCAGGCGATGCAGGGGGCATTTTGCCTCTCCTGCTGAGTCCTGTAGAACCTGAGGCGCAGACTAATAAAGCTAAAGGAGACCGATGAGCCAAGAACTTTATATTAAAAGGCCTTGCACAGCTAGCCTGAGAGATTAATGCCAGCAGAGAGGGTCAAGCTAAAACTTAATGGCGATACTGTAATCGCAGAGTGCTCAGGAAGGGCTAAGGAAATAAGGCTTCCCAAGGAAGTGGCCGCCTCGATCGCAACCTCTCCTTGGATGCTAAGACTAGTAGAAAGCCTCTGCAGCGACTCTAAGTTCAGGAAGAGGCTCACCAGCAGCGGTGCCTTGGAAAGCCTGTTCCTCCTTATTTACGCTATGTCAGAAGGTCTCCCTCCTTACAGGGCAGCTAAGCTGCTAGGCGTCTCACACGAAAGGCTTTACAGGCTGAGGAGGGGCCTCGAGAAGGACGGGCTATACGCTCAGGTTAAAGCTTTCATAGAAATAAACGCGAACATGAGGAAAAGAGCGTCGGCATAGTCCATATAGCTTTAAGGAGGCTAATAGCTTAAGTTTGCGCAGCCATGGAAATATGTGGAGAAGGAGGAGAGAATAGGTGCCCCTGCTAAACAGGAGGCAGCTGCCTGACGTAGGGGAGGTCGTGGTAGGTACCGTGAAGGAGCTTCATGACTATGGTGCCTACTTAGAGCTTGACGAGTTTAATGGCCTTAGGGCATTCCTTCCATGGGTTGAGGTCTCCAGCCGCTCGTTTAAGTCAATAGACGACGTGATTAAAGTCAACGAGCGTATCGCAGTCAAGGTAATAAGGGTCAACAGGGCCAAGGGCCAAGTAGACGTTAGCCTGAAGAAGGTCACAGACGACGAGCGCAGAAAGAAGATGACGTGGTGGAAGAGAACTCAAAAGGCCGTAAACATAATACTGATGATAGCGAAGGAGCTGAAGAAGACCGAGAAGCAAGCGTACGCAGAAGTCATATGGAAGCTTGAAGACAAGTACGGTGATGTCATGACAGCGTTAGAAATGGCCGCCACCGAGGGCGAGCAGCCTCTGGCAGCAGCTGGCGTGCCCGAGGAGTGGTTAAAGCCGCTGGCTGAGGCGGCCAAGAAATATGTCGAAGTTAAGAGGGTTAAAGTGAGCCTAGTAGCCACCGTTAAGAGCCTGAGCCCCGACGGCATAGAAAAGATAAAGGCAGTGCTCAGGTCTGCAGAGGAGGCCGTCGCTTCTAAGGGAAATGATTCTGTATCAATAAAGATCTATGCCATCGGGGCCCCAAGGTATAGAATAGACCTCATGGGGGTCGACTATAAAGAGCTTGAGCAGCTGGCTCAAAGCTTGGAGGAAGTAATGTCTAGAGCAGCGAAGGAGCTAGGTGCCGAGTTCTCGTTGGAGAGACTCCGCGAGTAAGGGGCTTGAAAATGAGGTGGCTTCTAAGGAGATGTTCTGTGTGTGGCAGATACACGCTAAGCACTGACAGGTGCCCCTACTGCGGGGGCGCCTTAAGGGTGCCCCACCCGCCGAGGTTCTCCCCTGACGACAAGTATGTGAAATACAGGTACATGCTAAGAACTATGAGTAATTAGGGGATAGCGTTATTATTAATAATATTTAGCAGGACGCGCTGCAGTAAGGAGCCGCTTATGCCAATACGCTTTCTACCTTGCCAAGTATCTTTGCCTTGCCTCCCGTGGGTCTGACTAGAAGGGTTCCGCACGTGAGGCAGCGTACTGGAAACGTGGCGTGGCTGAATACCACCTGCTTATGGCCGCAGTTAGGGCAGACTACTAACAAGAACCTGCTCCTGGGCTCGGGAACTAGTATCTTTCTCCTTGGGACCCCTGCAATCATAGACATGAAGGGCTCACCTCATGACCTCGGCGAGCTCTATCTTCTTGAGCCTTATGCCAAGTATGTGCCTCTTATAGCCGCATTTTGTACATGTAATGAGCAGCACGACCTTCTTAGTAGTCTTTGCGAACCTCTTCTGCTCGGGCTTCCTCTTGCTGCCGTAGCCCTCGTTCTTCCTTAGATACCTTCTCTGGCCCTCCGAAAGGGTCCTTCTCTTGCCGGCCTTGTAAATGGCTACCGTGTGCTCCGTGTGCGTCTTGCAACGTGGGCAATAGGTTCTTATGGTCTTTGGGAACTTCACGCGCAGCACCTAGGCCTACAGCTGCTTAAAGTGGCTTTTAACCGTTTCGTGACGTTCAAAGGTCAAGTGAGAGGACTTCAGGGGTAAATAATGGCGCCGGGGGAGGGATTCGAACCCTCGACCGCCCGGTTAACAGCCGGGCGCTCTACCAGCTGAGCTACCCCGGCCCACAGGAGAGCAGTTAAGGTGACTTGTTTTAAACTCTTAGCCTCTAAAGTTCATGAAGTGGACTGATACTAGTAAGCCTGCAGTCCCAGCAGGCGTGAGCTAGGTTCGGCCCTTGCCGTGACTGACGGCTACCTTTAGTGGCCATTAGTAGCTCGGCCTCGTCGCCCTTGCCCCCTCCCCGCGCCGTCTACGGGACTAACTCCCATCAAGGACGCGGGGTTCACCGGGCGCCTTCCTCCGCCTTGCGACTGCTCATGGGCCTTACAGTGGCGCCCTCCAGATTACCGTTAGATGACAGGGAATTCTATAAACCTTGTCAGGGCTTTGACGGACGCACGGCGTCCGGCTTATCTAATGGCATTAAAGGGTTAAAACAATTTAAAATAACAAGCAGTTACGTAAATTATGTTACGGCGTGCGCGTCCTCACAGGAAACAGCT
Source organism: Acidilobus sp. (assembly GCF_049973875.1). Lineage (NCBI taxonomy): Archaea > Thermoproteati > Thermoproteota > Thermoprotei > Acidilobales > Acidilobaceae > Acidilobus > Acidilobus sp. The sequence continues at coordinate 28,342 of NZ_JBMFJI010000003.1, read as the reverse complement.
TTTGCTTAAGTTTTTGGCAAAGGCTGGGGACCGTTCCCCTTTTAAGTGTTTTACTACATTAATTATGTGGTGTGGCGTAATGAAGCTAAAATTCAGAAACGCTAGGACGTGGGTCTACATAGTAGGTTCTATCAAGAACATAATAGATGAGGGCGTTTTCCTCGCAACTTCAGAGGGGCTCTCGCTGAGGGCCCTGGACTCAAGCAGGGTAGTTATGGTAGACCTCTTCTATCCCAAGGAGGCCTTTGATGAGTATTCGGTGTCCGGTGATGAGATGTTCGGAGTTTCATTTGATGTGTTTAATAAGGTCCTGGCCAGGGGTCAGAGGGATGAGAGCCTTGAGCTCGAGGCTTCCGGCGACTCGCTTGTCGTTGCCTTCGAGGGTCATGGAAGGAGGGAGTTCAAGATACCTCAGATATCATTAAGCGTGGAGAAGCTGCCAGAGCCCCGCATCTCGTTCTCAGTCACTGCAAAGCTGATGAATGCGGCCTTCGTTGACGTTATAAATGCTGTCGAGGAGGTGGCAGATGCAATAACTATAGCCGCTACCTCTGATGATAAGCTCCACTTCATAGGGGCAGGCGATGTTGAGAAGGTTGAGATCGAACTCAGCAAAGAGGACCAGAACCTGGTAGACATAAGGGTTGACTCGCCGGATAAGGCCACCTACAGCGTTGAATACTTTGATGATATGATTAAGGCCGCCAGGGGTGCTGATCAGGTGACTATTCAGTACGCCCAAGATGCTCCAGCCAGGGTCCAATTTGACTACGAGGGTGGTGGAAGGCTTGTCTTCTACGTATCACCAAGGATCGAGTGAGGGCGCCCAACAAGAGGTGATCATAAGAAAGTGGTCAGAGACCGACTCTCTGAAGAGCCTCTTTGCAATATACTATAGAATGGACCCGCCCTTCATACTTCCTCGCGATATGGCAAAGAGGGAGTTCGCCTTACAGCCATTTGACATCGAAAGCTACATCAGGCACTTGGCATTTAAGGACGAGACGTCGCTGAGGAAGTACATAAAGTCAAGGACTCCAAGGCACCTCTATCATTCAGTAGGGATATATGAGTTGCCGAGCGCGCCTAACATGGAAGAAAAAGGCTGGCAGGGCTCGGAGCTTCTGTTCGATATTGACTTAGATCATCCGGGGGCCTGTGAAGGACAAATAGTAGACGATGAGTGCCTTGTGAAGGGTTTTGACAGCGCCCGCCTAGTGAGCAGGATAGTGCGGGATTTACTAGGAGGCAAGCCCCTTATCTACTTTACTGGCCACAGGGGCTTTCACATTAGGGGCATCTGCGAGCAGTGCATGCAGCTTGGCAGGGACGAGAGGAGGGAGATAGCTAAGCTAGTGAGGGCCGAAGGATTAGATGTGAGCATCTTATTCCCTAACAAGAGGGGCGTGAGGCCCGCGCCGGCCACGCCAGAGGACCCAGGCTGGAGGGGTCTCGCGGCGAGCCTCGGGGTCGACCTGAGGGTCTCAGGAACGCACGTAGGTGTTGACATAGATTCAATGGTTACGGAAGACCCCTCAAGGCTTACGAGGATCCCAGGCTCGCTAAATGCTAAGGGAGGGTTGATAGTTACGCCACTCTGCGACTCCTTTACTCCAGGGCCTCAAATTTCGCCCTTCCGTGGAACCCTGGACGCGAAGGCAACTAAAGGCCTTGACCCGACGAGAATACTTGGGTTTGAGGTTTCGCTAACTGAGGGGGAGGAGCTTAGTTTGCCGGCCTCTGTGGCCCTTTACCTCTATCTGTCCGGCTATGTGAGTATTATAGGCGGTGAGGTACTTGTCAGAAGAGACCCTGGCTGGTGGCCCGTACAAGGCTGCGACTGGTCGCCATGAATCCCTGTCCGCCGATTCCATAAAGAGGACTCGAAGACTTTGGTCTCTTTACTGCTCCTCAGGAACGTCGTACTGTGAGAAGTTTAAGGAAATAATAGTGGAGTCTTCAAGGCTAATTGCAAGGGCGAGGCTGGAAGATCTAGGCATTGACTACAACGGCGCGGACTCAGGCGTAATAAGGTTCTTCAACAGGTTCTCAGAGCTTTACGGAAGTTACTTAGGTGGGGCAGTGGTAGCTAAAGGAGAGAAGGTTCTGGCGCTTATGAGGACCGACATAACTACTCCAGACGGTTTAACTCTCAGAAACGGCGACACAGTGTTCATCGACGTTGGCACTGCCTTGGGGCTGATATCGTTGGGCTTCGCGGAGCCCGCGCTTACGTGGTCCCTGAACCTTGACTCGTGGCTTAAGTCCCTAAGGGGTCAACTAAGTAAAGTTTTTAAATAGCCCTAACGATTTATAAGCTGGAGCTTAAAAAGGGTGGTAGGTTTTGTCCAAAGAGGACGATATCGCGCCTCCAGAGCCAGAGGAGGCTTCTGAGGTCGATGTTAAAGGGGTACCAGGCGAGAGAAAGCCTGTCGTCAATATAGAGAACATAGTGGCGACCGTAATATTGGAGAACACGCTCGATCTGAACTTAATCGAGGCCAGGATACCCGATGTGGATTATAACCCAGACCAGTTCCCAGGGCTCGTTTATAGGCTGCAGAGCCCAAAGATCACAGCGCTTGTTTTCAAGTCAGGGAAAATGGTGGTGACAGGAGCTAAGAGTGTCAAGCAGCTGGTGTGGGCGGTCAAGGCTATACTTAAGAAATTCATAACCAAGGGGATAGTAATCCAGGGCAGACCCCAGATTCAGATCCAAAACATAGTGGCCTCAGCTAACCTAAACGTGGTGGTAGACCTTGAGAAGGCGGCCTTCGTTCTACCCCACAGCATGTACGAGCCTGAGCAGTTCCCGGGACTGATATTTAGGATGGACAAGCCGAGGGTTGTCCTGCTGATATTTAGCAGCGGTAAAATGGTGATAACAGGCGCCAAGCGGGAGAACGAAGTCTATGAGGCTGTGAATAACATCTACAAGATACTTGATGAGAACAAGTGCATCAAATAATTCCTGCAAAGAGCTCCTTAAGCGTCGGCAGTTCCACTACGCCTATCTCCCTGTCAACTATTATTGGGACTGCCTCCTGCAGCTCCGCCAGCTCCTTTACAATAGGCGAAAGGTAGGTCTCAGGGCTTGGGGTTATGGCCGTCCCCGTCTGATAGAGGCTTATGGCTGGGAGCACCAGCAGCTCACCCCCACCTTTGAGGGGCGACTTGAGCAGGGCCTGAAGCTTAACCTTAGCGCCAGCCAGGCTTATTTCAAGGCTTGGATGTTCGTGGCCTATTATTACAGTGGAGCCACTTTTAACTGCATCGACAAGCTTATGGCCATGAGTCACAACAATGCCGTCGCCCAGATCCATATAGTCTTCAACAACCTCGACCCCGAAGTCCTTAAGTAGCGGGGCTATAAATGTATCATGGTTACCTCTCACGAGCACTATTTCTTTAATGTCAGCCTCCAGCGCGTGCCTAATAAGCTCCGTGACTTCGAGTCTCTCACCCTTTGTTAGCTTTTCAAATACATGCTTAAGGTCACCGTCTATTAAGAGCCTCTTAGCGCCCGCTCTAACACCTTCATCTATAATGCTCTCGGCCTTCTTCAGCTGGAGCCTTGGAAGGAAGACGCCCTGAGCGGCCATGGAGTCCTCATAGCCAAGGTGCACGTCACTTACAATGAGAGTCATGCTGCTTTGATGTAACAGCGCCGGGGATCTTCCAAGCAGCTTTAGCTTTGAGCCAAGGGCGCCCTTTGACGTGAGATTGCACCTCTCTGTTCGCTCTTTATTAGGCTGTGAGTGTTAGGACTTTTAACGTGAGTCTTTAGCAACTGCATCATTGGCCGCTGCGATAAACCCAAAGGTGAACTGCTTGAGCGAGACCATTCTGAGCGTGGTGGTGCCGACATACAACGAGAGGGAAAACGTGGCTCCACTGGTTAAGAGGCTGAATGAAGCTTTGGCGAAAATAGATCATTATGAGATCATATTTGTTGACGACAATAGCCCCGACAGCACTGCCGAGGCAATTATGGAGGTTAGTAAGGTGGATCCAAGGGTTAAGCTGATCCTCAGGAAGAATAGGAGGGGGTTAGCTACCGCTATAATTGACGGCATAAGGGCCTCGAAGGGAAGATATGTAGTAGTTATGGACGCTGACTTGCAGCACCCGCCAGAGGTTATACCATTGATGCTGAAGGCTGCTGAGGAGAATGGCGCGGACGTAGTCGTGGCTAGCAGATACACAAAGGGCGGGGGAACAGAGGGCTGGAGCCCTATAAGGAGGCTAATAAGCTGGGGGGCCACCGTTATAGCTAGGCTGCTTGTGCCTGAGTCCAGGAGGACCACTGATCCCATGTCTGGCTTCTTTATGATAAGAAGGGGTACCATCTCAATAGAGGGGGCAAACCCCACTGGTTACAAGGCTTTACTTGAGATACTTTACAGGAACCCGCAGGCCAAAGTTGTCGACGTGCCCTACATATTCTCGCGCAGGCTCAGCGGCAAGAGCAAGCTTGGCGCAAAGGCCATTTTAGATTACTTATGGCACGTGATAAGAATTTCAAGGCCTGTCAAGTTCGCCGTCGTAGGCGCCATAGGAACAGGAGTTAACGAAGGGGTGGCGGCGGCGCTGCTCCTCGTCACTAACTACACGCTTTCCTACGTTGGAGGCATAGAGGTAAGCATACTAAGCAACTTCATACTTAATGACCTCTGGACCTTCAGGGACAGGAGGCCAGGTCGCTGGTACTCAAGGCTCGTCAGGTACCACTTAATGGTAGCTCCCGCGGGGCTTACGATATTCTTTGTCGCGGAGCTTGTAACTAGGCTAACGCATGTGAACCCCCTGCTAGGGCTCTTTGTTGGTATTCTTGCAGGTTTCGTGGTGAACTATACTCTCTCTTCAAGGAAAGTGTGGAAACGCTATTGAGGGCTCACCGCTGTAAATAGAGCTTAGCGCCTCCAGGCCATCCCTACAACATTATGTCATTAACATTATGTCATAATGTAACCCACAGTTCGCGCGTCAGAGCCGCTAAGTTTTGGCAACCGAGCTTTTCGAGTTGGGCTTTGAAGAGGCAGGCCATCACGAGGCCTTTAAATGACATTCCTGTTGACCAGCTTTGATATCATGGAAGTTTTGTTAGGGGCTTTAGGGCAATAATTTAGGCTCATGCTTTTAAGTTGCAGTTTCAGCCCCCTTACGGGATTCATGTTGGATAACCAAGCAGGCGGGGCCAGCAAGTCGCTAAAGGTAGTGTCACTGGTTCAGGCTATGTTATTGGCTATTCAGTTTATGATTGGCATGTGGATTAACCTATTCGCACCCATGAATGTTACTCCACCTCACGGCTACTTCATGATGGGGTACATGATGTACTACTTCTCACTTATACCATTGCTTGCGCCTCACATGGCAGTGGGGGTTATCATAGGTCTTCTGTTCATAGTAATTCTTGCGCTGTCACTGCTGTCCAGGAACGTAGTGAAGGCCACGCTATCGGTTATAGGCGGAATCATGACGTTGATGGCAGGCCTTGCAGGCATGGCTTTTGTCGCTGGGGGTTATCAAATAACGCGCTCTCTATGATAATGAGCATTGGTGTTTCGCAGGCGACATCGTTGTGATTATTTTACTCGTCTATCTCTAAATAAAGATTAGGCAGTGGAGCCGCCGGCGGGACTTGAACCCGCGACCACCGGCTTACAAGGCCGGCGCTGACGGCCCGCGCAGGGTCTACCGGCTGAGCTACGGCGGCACTCATGAGCCTTGTCTGTGCATCCTCCATTTAAAAGCCTGCGCTCAAGATCTCTTAAGCTCTCAGGGTTCGCTCTTATCAGGAGAACGGGTGCATGCTTTACGCGTACCTATCTGGCAAACACCCAAGGCTTCCAGAGGAGGAGCTGAAGGCCCTGGTAGAGCTAAGCGGTTCAGAGTACAAGCCGCTGTTAAGGCTTGACCAGCTGGTGCTCTTTAACGCCGACGTTGTAAACATATCGGCATATGCCAAGAGGGCAGCTTACGTGAAGGAGGTCGGGGAAGTGCTAGCCTATGGAGGAAGGTGCGAGGTTGAAGAGCTGCTGGCTAAGGCCCTGAGGTCGCTGGAGCTCAGGGGGCTCAGGTCCTTTAAGCTTGAGTTAACCTCGATTAAGGTGGAGCCCTGCTGCAGTCCTGCAGAACTCCTGAGAGGCCTTACCAAGCTCTCAATAAGGCCAAGCCTAAGCTCAGAGAACACCGTAAGGGTACTAATAAGTGAGGGCATCGCCATAGTCGGCCTTGCCGTCGGTAGGAGGGACCTTGGCAACGTTAAGCTCAGGTCACCCCCAAACAGGCCGTTCTGGAGGTCAGGGGAGCTCGACATAAGGCTCTCCAGGGCTATGGTTAACCTCTCAAGGCTACCTTATGGGGGCACTTTTCTGGACGCTTTCTGCGGAACTGGAACCCTTGCGCTAGAGGCGATGCTTGCCGGAGGCAGCAAGGCGCTGTGCGTTGATATAGATGGTTCCATGGCTTACGGCTCTAAGATCAACTTCTCGTGGGCTGGGCTGGACTCCCTGTCACTTATTGCCAACGCGGGGCGTCTTCCCCTAAAGGAGGGCAGCGTCGATTCTATAGCCAGCGATCCCCCCTACGGCAGGTCGACCAGGGTTGTTGGGGAGAGCTATGGGGACCTGGTCGAGGGGTTCCTCCGGGAGTCAGCCCGGGTGCTGAAGTCTGGCAGCTACGTTGCCTACGCAGGGCCCGTCGATCTGGCCCCCTATAAGTATGCCGTTGAGCAGGGCTTTGACCTAATAGCCAGAATAGATCAATACGTGCACTCCGGGCTCACCAGGCAAATAGTTGTGGCTAAAAAGGCCACGTAGCTCCCAGCGCGCGGGCAAGGCGCTGTGGCGAGACAGGTAGAGATCATAACCCTTGGCACGGGCGCGGCATTGCCGAGCCTTGAAAGGTTTACCGCGGCCTACGCGGTGAGGGACTGGGCTGGCAACGTCATACTCATGGACTCCGGGGAGGGGGCCCAGCAGAGGCTTAGGCAGGCGGGAATATCCCCTACCAAGGTGGACTTCATACTGCTGACCCATGGACATGGGGATCACATAAACGGCCTTCCGGGCTTGTTGGGTACGATGCAGTTGAGCGGAAGGAAGAGCAAGCTCACAATAATAGCGCCCAAGTACTTGGCAGGACCGATAAGGGAGCTTATAAATGCTAACAAGTTTGAGGATCAGTTCCCCGTTGATGTAATAGACGTTGCTGGGGACGAGGGCTCGCTTACCCTCTCGTCGTGGGGCAGGGACAGGCTGGTGTTGAGCTGGTTCAGGGCGTGTCACTCCATAGAGGCCTACGGGTACTCACTTACATGGGAGTTAGGCCCAAGGATAGCTGGGCCTGTCGAGCCCTCAGAGGCGCGCAAGCTGCTTGAGGAGGGAGGTTCAGGGCTTACCTCCCCTAGGTCATTTAAGCTATCGTATACAGGGGACACCTCGCCCTGCGACAGCGTAGTTAAGGGCGCCTCAGGGGCCAACGTGCTCATACACGAGTCCACCTTTGATTCATCAATGAAGGATGAGGCATCAAAATATGGTCACAGCACGAGCGTCGGGGCCGCGGAGGACGCCGTAAAGGCCAACGTTGGGAAGCTCATATTGTCTCACATAAGCACCAGGTATGAGGGCTACGAGGCCTTGCAGCTGGAGCAGGAAGCAAGGTCCGTGTTCCCAAACTCCGTGCTAGCATGGGACCTAGCAAGGTTTGTGGCCAACGTCTAAGGGTCTGGCATGCTCCTCTCCCAGAGCGGCCTTCCCCTTGAGGTCTGAGGGGCCAGCCAGTCTATGACGTCCCTTATACTTGGGTGCCTTATTGTTATCTTTATGGGGCCCAGCGGCGACTCCTCGCTCCAAGTTAGGAGGCTCACCTTCCCCTCGTAGGCCGCCTGCTTGTGGAAGAGCATCGTGACAGCGTCTCCTTTGAGCTCCTTTAACATGTAGCTCCTTGCCGCCTCAAGGATCTCCTGTGCTCTAAGGAGCCTGTGAAGCTTCTGAAGCGAGGCCAGGGAGCTCGCGTACGCCCTAATAATCTCATAGTCGCCGGCCTGGACCTTCTCAACCCTCTCAGGGTCAAAGAGGTTGGTAAGGGCCTTCATGACCTTTTCCTCGCTCTCCGTGGGCCTAAGCTCAACCTCTGCAACGATCTCTCCAGAGCCCATCCCTTATCACCTTGGCAAGCCTGCTGGCCTGCCCCGCAAGCTCTTGGACGTCGGACTCATTTATTATCATGTAGTCGGCCATCGCTATCACGTCGCCTATGCCATACTCCAGGTTTTTGGAGTCCCTGAACTTAAGCTCGTCCAGCGTTGAGGCGCCCTCCCTGGCCCTCCTCAGCTCCCTCTCAAACCTTATGGCTGGAGCGGCGTGGACGGCCACGACGCAGAGGTCGCCTGCCGCCCTGAGGTAAGTTATCTCTTCTGGGCTTCTGACGCCATCTACAACAACGTACTCGTACTGTCCCTGGAGCTCCTTTAACGTCTCCGCAACCTTTAAGCCCACGGCGCCTCTGCCGTAAATCTTCCTGAGCTCGGTGGCCACGCTCTCTATGTTAGTCACGGTGAGGGGCAGGCCTCTTTTCTTAACCTCCTCCCTTACTACGTCACCCATAACTATAAGTTTGGCGTTGAGCTCCCTTGAGAGCACCCTGGCAAAGCAGCTCTTCCCACTTCCCGGCATGCCAGTTACCGCTACTATTAGCACCTTTAGCCCTCAGGCACTGTGCTGTTCATAGCTTATAACCTATCTTCCTCAGGAACTCCCTTCTCTCCTTCACGTCCTCTTCGCTCTCAACCCCGAGTGGCTTAAATCCATCGCTGACTCCCAGCAGGGCCCTGCTTTCGCCCAGGTCAGCGACCACAACCTTGACGGGGTTTGCGGTGGCCACGTCTATGGAAACGACCTCCTGCACCTGCTTTACGGCGTTGAGTACGTTTATGGGGTAAGCGTTCCTTATGTATATTACGAAGACGTGGCCCGCCCCTATCTTAAGGCAGGCATCGGTGGCTGTCTTAACTAGCTCCTCGTCGTTGCCCTCCCTTCTAACTAGCCTTTTGCCGGAGGCCTCGCAGAAGGCGAGGCCAAACTTTATGCCAGGCGAGGAGGTGACCAGGGCCTCATAGAGGTCCTCAGTGGTCTTAATGAAGTGGCTTCTGCCTATGATTACATTGGTGCCCTCAGGTATAGGGATGTCTATAACCTCAAGCTCCACACTGTTCACCGTTACTTTAATGCCTTGGGTCCCTAATAATTGTTTACTGCGGGCCCTCATGGCAAAACCTGTGCAAGCCCCGCCCTTCAGGGCGGTGAGGGGGCCAGGTGCTTGGCTAGCCCTCAGAAGCTAGGCTGTGCAGCCTGCCAACGAAATTGAGCCTTTCGAGCTCAGGTAGCAGGTAAGGTGGTACGCAGGAGGCCCATGTGTTGGATCCCTGAAGTATCAGCTCCCTGATCCTAGTTCCGCTGCACTCGCTCCTGTTGAACATGGGCTGCTCTATGGCGGCCAGCCCCACATCCCTGAAGAGCTGTAAGACTAGCGGGTTGCCTGAGACCACGCCGTCAAACTCCCCGAGCAGCATCCTAAGGTACTGGACCCAGACCTTGTTCATCTCTATATCCATAACTGGTATTATCAAAACCCTCTTGCAGTAGTCGTCGCCAATCTCGTGAGTCAACACGGTCCTAAGGAGCTGAAGCCTCTCACCCGCCGTTAACGGGTTCTTTAGTGAGAAGCTGTCCTGGGCGCTGCCGATTATAACAATCAGCTCGTCAGCAAGTTCAAGGGCGTACTTTATCGCGCTTACGTGCCCTAAGTGAGGGGGCTGAAACCTGCCTGGAAACACCAGCCTCTTAAACTGCTTCAAGCTTAATTCCCCACCAGAATCAAGTACTCTGGGTTTTTAGCCTAGGGGGCGAGGATTGCCTAAGCAGAGCGAGCGGTGGGACAGAAGTGATGAAGTAATATTCAGCGACAGGTCAACGCCCGAGGCCAGGAGGCTGGCTCAGAAGTACGGGTACCTGCCATACATAGTCGAGAGGTACCTGGAGCTGTTAGGGGGCGAGGCCGAGGACCTCCTGGAGGCCAATGAAGTCCCCATGCCTGAGACCCTCAGATGTAACGACTTTAAGATAAGCTGCGGGGAGCTCGAGTCAAGGCTAGGGGAGGCTGGCTTTGAGCTCGAGAGGGTGCCGTTCCTTCCGCACGGCTACCACGCGATAAGCTCTCCCATAAGCCCTGGGGCGACTCACGAGTATTTGAAGGGATATTATTACCTTCAGGACCCGGGCTCCATGCTTATAGTTTACGTTATGAACCCAAGGCCCTCTGCTACAATACTTGACATGGCTGCCGCCCCTGGGGGTAAGTCGACGCAGATATTGCAGCTCACCAGGGACTCCTCCCTGCTAATAGCCGTGGAGCCCAAGAGGGAGAGGATTAAGGCGCTCAGGTCGAACTTACAGAGGATGGGCTTTAGCAACTACATACTGATAAGGTCGGACGCCAGGTTCCTAAGCCTGGACACTAAGCCGGAGCAGGTGCTCCTCGACGCCCCGTCAAGCGGGGAAGGCATTATAAGGAAGGACAAGGACAGAAAGACGAAGACCTCCCTTTCAGACCTAAGGAGAATACATGAGCTTCAGGTGGAGCTCCTCAACAGGGCGTTGTCCCTAGTGAGCCCCGGCGGAACTGTGACCTATGCCGCCTGCTCGACGGCAGTCGAGGAGGGCGAATACACCGTGCATAAGGTCCTCGCGGACAAGGATTACGTGACCACCGAGAGGCCCTTCGGGTTTCCCTTAAGTAAGCCATTCGAGGAGTACAGGGGCGTAATATTTGATGATAGGGTGAAGGGCTGCGGCAGGCTGTTCCCTCATAAACAAGGCACGGAGGGGTTCTTCATATGCAAGCTAAGGCGCCTAGACTGATGAGGCTCACTGATGACATGCTTAAAAAGCTAAAGGAGTTCGCCGAAGCTTTAGGTCTCCCCATGTCTGCCATAGCGACAAGGCCTTACTACCTTGAGGTTCCTGATGGCAATTACTATGATATATTTGACGTCACGGGCCGCGTTGAAGAGGTAGTGAGCAGGCTGCCCTCCCTGTACTCCGTAGGCTTATACCTAGGCTACATTGACAGGGAGGGCTTTCACCCCGGACTCCCCCTGGCTCAGAGGCTTGCCAACAAGTGCTTTGCTTCCATGGACTGCACGGTACTCGACGAATATGGAACCAAGGTATTCCTTTATGGTAAGGAGGTCACAGAGGAGTACATAGTTAAGTTTAAGGAAGGGATCTCTGTAGTCCTCGACACATCCCTGGAGCCACTGGGGTGGGGGTCTGGATCCTACATTAGGCTTAAATCCAGGCGCGTAGCCAGGGTTGAGCCAGTGAAGGACCTGGGCTGGTACCTAAGGAGGGGAGGGTAATTGACATTTAAGGACGGGGACTTCGTGCTAATAAACTATGTGATAAGTGTTAAGGATGGCGACAGAGAGATAGTGGAGGACACTAATAAGGAAGATGTCGCTAAGAGCGCAGGCATCTATGACTCTAACAGGCGATACGAGCCTTATCTAGTAGTCATAGGCAGAAGCCAAGTGATAAAGGCCATAGATGAACAGCTCAGGGACATGGATGTAGGCCAAAGGAAGGAGTTCACCGCGACGCCAGACAAGGCCTATGGCCCCTACCGCAGCGACCTAATTATAAGGCTTCCCATAAAGCAGCTCAACAGGTACGGCATTCCGCCAGTGGTTGGGCGCCGCGTGGAGGTTGGAGGTAGGATAGGGGTCATAAGAAGCGTCACGGAAAGGTTCGCTTACATAGACTTTAACCATCCGCTTGCAGGCAGGGACCTGAAGGTAGAACTTGAAGTTGTTGGGAAGCTTGAGACCCTCGACGATAAGGTGAAGTACCTGGTCACAAGGTATATGCCCCTTGACAGGAACTCAATAGGCGTCTCGCAGCAGGGGGAGGGCTCCATAGAGCTTCAGCTGCCCCAAGAGGTGCTCGGACTGTCAGACCTCGAATCAAGGCTTCAGCTGCTGCTTGGGGACCTCTCGTCATTGCTTGGCATAAAGGGCGTCAAACTCGTTGTGAACGTCGCTTTGAGCCAGCAGGGCGCGCAGGCCTCAGGGCAGCAGGCTTCGCAGCAACAGCAGGAGGCCCAGGCTACCCCACAATCTTGATTGATGCGCCGTAATTTCTTGGGGGCGATATGATTACCTCCCCGCTCAGGCCAACGTTGTTCATGATCTCCTTCATAAGCATGACGTCGCCCTGGGCCTCGTACTCATTTTCAACGATCGTGTACATAGCTGGCCCCCAGCTTGACTGAGCCAGTATGACCCTGCTCCTCCAGGCCTCGGCCGCTAGGTCATTAAGCTTCCCCCTGTACTCGCCACCTTGCACGGACGCGAAGAGTATCCCAGTGCCCCTTTGGACGAACCTAAGGCCCTCAAGGGCGTCATCTAAATCACCTCTGGCTATGCCGGCGGCTAGCCTGAGGGCCCCGCTCATCATAAACGCTATGTTGGACTCGCTGTTGCTCCACTGCCTCTTCTCCATAATGCTCTCCTCCTCTTCATCGGTCAGCCCCCTCTCGATCTTCGGTATAACTATTACAAACCTCCACTCGCTCGGCATCTTCAATGTGACGAGGGGCGTGGGCCTTCCGGGCAGCCCAGCGTCCATTACAAACCCGCCGTACTTAAAGGCTAGCGTGCCAGCGCCGCTGTGCTTCGCCCTCCCCAGCTTTAAGGCGGCCTCCTCGACAGCCTCAGGCTGTTCTCCTTTAAGCGATTTGAAGGCCATGTAAAGGGACAGAAGCGCCTGGGTCCCTGTCCCGAAGCCCCTGTGGACAGGAGGACTCTCGTGAACCTCAACGTTGAAGCCCTGCACGCCCGCTACCTTGGCAGCCCTTCTGACGTATTCGAGCAGCTCCTGAGGCCCCCTGTACTGCTCTTTGTCTGAGAGCTCCACGGTGGCCCTGAACTTAGGGTTATCAATGTAGAAGCCTATGGAGCCCCACCTGACGTTCCAGTCACCTGCAGCATAATAGAAGCCTCCGTGAAGCCTAGAGCCCGTCTCCACCTCTGCACGCAAGCCTCAGCCCCATGCTCAGGGGGGACTGGAGGTTAAGAGCACCGGAGCTTTAACCGTCTGTTAATGCTAGGCAGCTCTAATAATTACCTGAGAATATTCTATTATGTTGACAAAAGAAAGGGCCTGGGGGAGCTAACCCCTCTTTAAGCCAGTGGTTATAAGCTTTTATGCGGTGATGTGCGTGAAGCTGGTAACTGTAAAGATGCCTGAGCTCTACGTAAAGGCTATAGATGAGCTGGTCAAGGAGGAGAAGTTTACAAACAGGAGCGAGGTGATAAGGGTGGCCGTAAGGGAACTTCTTAAAAGGGAGCTGTGGGGGGAAAGCCTGTTAAGCGAAAGCGAGCTGTCAACGTCTGCGGAGGTAGCAGAAGTCTAATGCTGTAGATAAATGCGGCGCGACATTTCTTCTAAGTTGAGAGCGCTCCGCGATGGTCCACTAGTAAAGGCCTTTATTGTTCACCCACTGGAGGACGCAATTATTGTTACCAATAAGTTGCCAACACTCGCAGCCATCGTAATTAGGGCTACGATGAGGGAACTGCCCGCGCCCGTGACCATCAGCATAGCGGAGGCCGCTATTAAGAGCGCGTCGGCCGCGGGCCTTGCGTACAGGGCCCCGGCGGAAATAGATAGACCAAGAATTATGGGCGCCGCCTCAAACTCTAGCGGCGTTACAGCTGCTAAGATCAACAGGAAGGAGAAGACGACCAGCGACAGGCTCGCCAGGATCCTGGTTGCTAAAGATGCAAGCCTAAACTGAAGAAGCCTCCCATAGCCCTGGGCCTTAGCCTTGATGGAATTTAAAGCCGATGACACCTCAGGTAAGTTGCCCGAGTCAACCGCCGCAGCAAGCTCGTTAACTAGGGGCTTTACTTCCCTGGCATCTAGGTACTCACACACGCCGTTAAGCGTATCGGCAACGCTGTATATCGACGCCGCTAGGAGCCTTATGTCCATGTTCTCAGACCTGGAGGCCTTTGCCCCAATTATCCTAATATAATTTACTTCATCGCATACGCTCATTACACCGACACCTTCCCGACAGAGCTGCTGTGCCTCTGCAGGTACGCGGCGGCGTTTAAGATTAGAAGCTTTGCGTGATTGGCATCGACGTAATGATACGTGACAGAGCTCTCGTAATCTGCGCCATAATAGCCTGCCATAGAGACCTTTAGCTCGTATATCTCGTCAGTGCCCGCTACATATGGCAAGATTAAGTTCCACCTGTCCACTACGTCCTTAGGCTTCACTATGGTCTCCCTGGGCTCCCACGTGTACCCCTTCTTAGCAGTCACCTTAAGCTCAGCGTTAAGGTCCAGAGGCGCGAAGCTCTCTGCAAAGTCCTCAGACGACGCTATATCATTAAATGAGGAGGCCAGGGTCCACCTCCACTCGTCGCTGTTGACGTCGAGGAACGCGATCACCCTCAAATCATTGTACTCAGGACGCCTCATGTCCTTCAACTTGTTGAGCACCGTCTTCTCAGAGAGCTTAAGCTCCTCGGCAATCTCTATTGAGGTGAAGGCCCAGTCTTTAAGCAGCTCGGCAATCCTCTTCGCCAGGTCCTGAACCCAGAGCCTCACAGGCGGCAGCGAGAGGAGCTCCTGTGACAAGGGCGAGGGCCCATCCCTTATAACGTGCACTTTTATGTAGTGGTTCCCGAGGCTCTCTATGAACTTTATAGCGCCCTCAACGTCCAGTTCCTTGCTTATTATAAACTTTTTGACCTCATCTATTAGCGTGCTGTCCCTTTCTTTGTTTACTTCGCCTAGTTTGCCCAGGTCGTACTTTGCCTCAGCGAGCCTCTCGTGAAATATGGGAAGGTAGTCAAGGGCCTCATAGATGGCCTCCCTGACCTCCTCGGGCCCTAGCTCCATTAATGCGGGCAGCGCGTCACGGTCGCCCATGTTAACGCTTACGCCGAAGAACGAGGGCCTATAATATACATCAAGGCCCTTGCTCTTTGCTGCTAAAGACATGAGTAAAACTCCCAGGGTTTCAGCGAGCTTTGAGCCGAAGGGGCCCAGGAGCACCTGCTCGTTCCCGATCCTCTCATAGGCTATGTCGTGAGGGCCTATCGTTATTCCCCTCGACTTATACCACGAGCCTATAGCCTCTAGCACGCGGCCTGACTCGTAGCCGCGCCAGCCGTCGTCCAGGATAACCCTGTAGAACTCCTCTGAAACCTCCTTTGATCTAGTCAGGCCCTCGCCCTTCCAGAGGGGTATCTCGCCGGAGCCCTTGGCAGGGATCACGTCAACGCGCTCGTTAACCTCGTCTATTCTTGAGACCTCCCAAGCGCTCCCTGCAAGCCTTATCACGTCGCCAACCCTTAGGTTACGGTAAACAAAGTAGGCGTCAATGTAGCCGATAACGGAGTCGGGCGATCTCACCGCAAACATGTCCCTCTTGGGAATGGTAGAGAAGAAGTCGCTGAAGTCCCTCGGGGACCAGGGCCTCTCCGGGCCGCTGCGGAGCCTCCAGATCCTGTAGAAGGTGCCCCCAACCCTTATCGAGCCCTTATCATCAATGTCGATTACGCCGTTCCCCTTCATATATTTAATCAGGGAGAGGAACTCCTCATAGCTTAACTTAAAGATGGGAGAGCCCTTTAAGGTCTTGTAAAGTTCCTCCACAGTGAGGCCGGGGTCCTTTGACAGCGCGCTTCCAACAACTTCTTTTGCAATAACGTCAGCTGGCGCTACGTCCAATATTTCGTCCTCGACATAGCCGCCTGACGCGAGCCTAACCTCTGCTAACGCCTCTGCCAGGTCCACAGGGTCAGTAGCTATTATCAGGCCCATGGAGGTGCCGCCCAGCCTGTGGAAGCTCCTTCCCGTTCTCTGTATGAGCGCAGCCACCGAGCCTGGGGCGCGAACCTGGATGACCTTCCTTATGGACCCTACGTCTATCCCTAGCTCTAACGTCTTGGTGCAAACCACCAGACAGCCCTCGCCGCGCCTCAGCTTCTCCTCAACCATCTCCCTGACCTCAGCCGAGACGCTGGAGTGATGCACATAGACGTTGTCCAGCCTGCTTTTCTGAAGCTCGTGACTAAGCTTCTCGGCCACGTACCTGCTGTTAGTAAATATCAGCGTCGGCCCTGAGGACTCCGAGGACACGACCTCCGCTACCTTGGGCCACGGGTCCTTGGCCCCATCTACGTATTTCACCTCAAAGAGGAATCCGCGGCTCCCGCCGCCGCTTACCAGCTCTGACTCCCTCCTGCTGCTGCCCCTAAGCATTGCTAGCGCCTTCCCAGGGTTACCAATGGTTGCCGAGAGCCCTATCCTCTGGAAGTCCCCTGCCAGCCTCGCAAGCCTTTCGAGCAGCAGGAGGAGCTGCGCTCCCCTCTTCGATGAGAGCAGCTCATGGACCTCGTCTACAATAACTGCCTTGACGTTACGGTAGTACTCCCTGAACTTGGGGGCCCAGTCCAAGTCTATCTCTAGGCTCTCAGGCGTCGTTAAGAGCACGTGAGGCGGGTTCCTAAGCCTAAGGTATCTTTCAGAGCTGGGCACGTCACCGTGTTTCTTGGTCACCCTCAGCCCGAGGGGTTCAGCCCAGTAGCTTATCCTCCTGTGGAGGTCGTTTATGAGCGCCCTCATTGGGGTTACATAAAGTATGCTCACAGGCATTACATTCCCTTCGTTGGTGAGCCTGGTAAGGAGGGGGAGTAGAGCGGCTTCGGTCTTGCCCTCGCCGGTGGGGGCCATAATAAGCACGTTCTTGCCAGCCAGTATAGCCCTCGCTGCCCTCTCCTGCAGCTCCGTGAGGCCTTTCCAGCCCCTCCTCTTCATCAGGCCTATTAGCTCCGGTCTCAGCGGTGCCTCAGTCATTGCCGCCCTACCATCTCTGGCTACATCGCCAAACCTTCTACAGCAGGTCGGTCTGTGCTTAAATATAGTGTGGCACTCCCTTACATAGGTCTCCAAAGTATGGCCGCAGGCGAGCTCCACAGATGCATGGTGTGTGGCAGGCCCTTCCACGAGGGTCAGGGCATAATTATAAGGAGGGGCGAGCTTCTGCTGGAGTTTCACAGCGCCAAGTGCGCAGCCAAGTTCTTGAGGCTACTTATGGAGAGGCCCGAGGCTTCGTGCGTGGAGGGCCCTATCAAACAAATCTCTAAAGAGCTCAGGGACTCACTTGAGAAGAGAAGGCAGGGAAGCTCTAAGGTGATAGCTTGAAAGTAAAGGTAAAGCTTTACTCCGTGCTCCGTGAGGTGGCCGGCAAGGGTGAGCTGGAGCTTGAGCTCGGTGACGGCATTACAGTCTCCGGGCTCCTTGAAAAGCTCTCATCAATGGGCCTAGGAAAAGCCCTTGAGGAACTTAAGGGCGAGGTGCAGGTCATAGTTGACGGGAGGCCTCTTGCCCCCTCGCAGCTCATACCTCAGGACGCCAAGGTTATTCACGTGCTCCCGCCCTCCTCCGGCGGCGACGAGAGGGTGCTGGTCAGGGTGGCCAGGGACGATGAGCCGGTCGACCTGACCTCTCTAACCAGCTTCCTCTACGGCGACAACCCAAGGGTCGGGGCCGTGGCCTTCTTCATAGGCATAGTCCGGGGCATAAACAACGGTGAGCAGGTTAAGGAGCTGGACTACGAGCACTCAGAGGAGCTCATGGAGCCTAAGCTGAGGGAGTTAGCCCTTGAAGCCATAACTAAGTTCTCCCTGGCGGGCGCCTGCGTGATACATTTCGTGGGTCCAAGGAGGCCGGGCCAGCTCACCATGGTGGTCGGCGTCTCAGGGGAGTCCAGGAAGAACGTCTTCCCGGCGCTGGAGTGGCTGGTTGACCACGTTAAGCACGAGGCCCCCGTCTGGAAGACTGAGGTTAGGGAAAGCGGAGTTTATTACATGGTTGGCGACAGGGAAATAAGAGAGGCTGAGCTTAAAGGCGGGTCTTAGGCTAGAACAGTTTTAAAGTGAACCGCCTCCTCAAAACCTCCAGGGTGGCCTTAAGGTGCCTGCCATAGAGGTCGGGAGGATATGCTATAAGCTGAGGGGCCGTGAGGCCGGCAGGAAGTGCGTAATAGTTGACATAGTAGATGAGAACAACGTGCTGGTCACAGGACCCAAGACGCTTACTGGCGTAAGAAGGAGGAGGGTCAACATATCACACATAATGCCCCTAGACAAGGCGGTTCAGATAAACAAGGGGGCCAGCGACGAGGAGGTGCTCAAGGCAATAGAGTCTGCTGGCCTCGCGGACTTTATGAGGGAGAGGGTAAAGCTTCAGCAGGCCTTAGCCTGAGGCCGGTGCTCAGGATTGAGCTCTGAGCTAACAAGACGTGGAAGGGAGTTTTTGGACTTCGTCAACGGCTTCTGCGGCCACAAGGTTCAGTGGCTTGAGAAGATGCCAGAGGACACATCAGGCGACTACGGGGTTATACCAACCGAGAGGCCCACAGGGGAGTACATAAGTTATGGGGTGGTTAACGTAGACAAGCCTCCTGGGCCTACAAGCCATGAAGTCACGGCCTGGGTTAAGAGGCTCCTGGGGGTTAAGCGGGCGGGACATGGAGGGACCCTTGGGCTCAGGCCGCATGGCCTGGGCGGGGAAATCCCAAAGTAACAGGCGTCCTGCCCGTAGCCCTTGACCATATGACCAAAATAATGGGCTCCGTAGTGCACTCGAGGAAGGCGTATATCTGCGTCATGCAACTTCATGGCGATGTAGGCGAGAAAAAGCTCAGGGAGGTGGCAGAGGAGTTCACAGGCGTGATATATCAAAGGCCGCCCGTTAGGAGCAACGTCAAGAGGGCCCTGCGCACCAGGAGGATATTCTCGCTTGAGGTGCTTGAAGTCAGGGGCAGGCTGGCCCTGCTTAGGATAGAGTCAGACCCAGGGACCTATATGAGGAAGCTGTGCTGGGACATGGGGCTCGTCCTGGGGGTCGGCGCGCACATGAGGGAGCTGAGGAGGATTAAGACGGGCCCCTTCGACGAGGACCACAACTTAGTCACACTGCAGGAGCTCTCGGAGGCAGTGTACCGCTTCAGGGAGGAGGGTAAGGACGACTACCTCAGGAGGGCGGTGCTCCCGGGGGAGGTCATTACGTGCGAGCTACCTAAGGTTGTGCTCAGGGACAGCGCCGTTGAAAGCGTCGTGAACGGCGCCCCCCTCGCTGTGCCAGGGATATCACTGCTTACGCCTGATGTAAAGGCAGGCAGCAGGGTCGCCATGCTAACGCTTAAGGGAGAGCTGGTAGGCTTAGGTGAGGCGGTCATGGATGCCAAAGAAGTCATGGAGCACGATAAGGGCATAGCCGTCAAGCCCACCCGCATAGTAATGCCGCGCGGCATCTACCCGCGCATGTGGAAGAGCAAGGAGGCCAGCTAACAGATTTAAGCACAAGCATTCATCTACACCTTGGCGCCGGGGTGCCCGAGCGGCCCAAGGGGACGGGCTGGAGACCCGTTGCTCCGCAAGGGGCGCGTGGGTTCAAATCCCACCCCCGGCGTCGCCCTAATTCATAATTGCATGAAGTCTTAGTTATCTGGCACGTGTCTCCGCAAAAATACCCCGTGGCCCTCTAAGGGCAGCACAGGAGAAAAATGTCCACTTATGTATACGGTGAGAACTATAAGAACATGGCCTACAGGATCACGGTAAACAGGCCTGAGAAGCTGAACGCCATAAACGGTGAGATGTGGGACTCCCTTGCAAGGGAGCTTGAGAAGGGCTGCGCCACTGACCTGCGCTCTATATTGCTCACTGGGAGCGAGGTGGCGTTCAGCGCAGGGGATGACATAGATGCCATGTCAAGGCTTAGCACGCAGAGGGAGTCCGAGGAGTTCTTCAACAGGATACTTGACGTGGTCACAACTATGATAAAGTGCAATAAGCCCATAGTATGCGCCGTCAAGGGCCTGGCCGCCGGCGGCGGGGCGGAGCTCCTCCTAGCGTGCGACGTCGTAGTAGCTGCTGAGAACGCGTGGATTAGCTTCCCTGAGGTCGCCCTTGGCCTTCTGCCCCCCTTCCTGCTAAGCCTCGGCGTCACAGCGCTGGGCCACAGGAGGGCCAGGTACTTGGCTATGACCGGCCAGAGGCTGTCAGCGGCAGAGGCCTCCCTGCTGGGCATAGTTGACGAGGTCGTGCCCCAGGCTGACGTCGACCAAACAGTGGATGATATACTGAGCACCCTTATGTCATTCCCACCGCAGGCCCTGCAAGCGATAAAGAGGCTGGCCCTGAGCGACGTTGACCTGTCGCGCATGAAGGAGGCCATAGGCCAGCTGGCCTCCCTAGCCATGACTGACGAGGCCAAGGAGAGGATGCGGCTCTTCAAGGAGCACAAGCTCAAGCCTGCGGCCGTCAGGAAGCTTGAGCGACGGGCCTAGATGCGCAGCATCGACAGCGGTATCATATAGGCGGCGTAGACGGCCACGTTTACTAGCGTGACCAACGCCCCTACTATCATGAACTTCCAGTAGCTCACAGAGACGCCGTGGCGGGCCTCTGTGGACTCTAATATTATCACGTTCGACGCGGCCCCAAGTATGGTCAGGTTGCCAGCTATGGTTGAGGCCATGGCAAGCGTCAGCCAAGCCATGTAATTGGCGCTGCCGAACCCAACACTCTGCATGTAAATTATGAAGAGCTCCACGAAGGGCACGTTGCTCAGAAGCTGGCTGAACAGAAGCGAGGACGCGGTGATTCTGATGAAGTCGCTAAGTGGGCTCCCGACGCCTGGCAGCAGGTACCTGAAGAGGGATGTAAGTATGCCGGAGTTCCAGACGCCAGCCATAGCTATGAACATCACTATGAAGAAAAGTATTGCCCCAGTTGACCCTCCTGACGGTTTCCCTCGGATCGCTTGACAGTATGAAGGTCGCGGCGGCGACGGTGAACGGTATGATTCCTATCTCAGTTATTGCGGGCTTTCTCATCAGCTCAAGCAGGTCATTAACGGTCAGCGCCACTATTATGACGAGCAGGGACAAGACGGCCAGCAAGGCGTCCCTCCTGTTCCTTATGGCCTCCTCAGGTATCCTGTAGGGCAGCTTCACGGGCCCACCCTTAACGCCGTAGATCTTGGCCAGGATGTAGCCCGTGACGGCAAGGTTTACCACCGTGGGGACGGCAAGGTAAATGACGAACGTGCTCAGGGGCGCCTGGACGCCGGAGCTCACGGCTATTAACATGTTCTGCGGGTTGCCCAGGGGCGTCATGGTGGAGCCTATGGTGACGGCGAACGCCAGCATAAGTATTGCGAGCTCTGGGTCAACGCCTATGACCTTGGCCAGCGGCACTATTATGAGCGAGCCCATGGCGGCAACGGCGTCGTTGACAACTATGGCAGCCATGACGCCTAGCACGATGGTCAGGACTATTATTAGCCTGACCCTGTCCCTCACCTTGTAGACTACGTAGTAGGTGACGTATTCAAGGAGCCCTGACTCCTCCGCTAGGGCGCCGATGTTGAACACGCCTATGAGGAAAAGTATGACGTTCCAGTTAACGTAGTCCTCCACGTCATTAGGTTTCACGAGGCCGCTGACTATTGCTATGAACGCGGCAAACGACATGAAGGTCCAGATGGGCAGGTTGTGGAAGTACCTGGACCTGAACATGAGGCCGCCAAGTATGAGGGCTATGATTGCGCCTCCAACGAGCTCCTTCACGGGACCATATGATATCAAGCCCCTCACCTCAGGGGGATCACTCCAAGTAGGTCAGCTGCCACGCACTCGGCTGCTGTTCCCAGGAGGCCGCTCAGGCTCGGCTCGGTCCCCCTGCCGCTCACCAGCTCCATTACGTGGAGCCTCTCGTCAAGCGCTATGATGCACTCCGCCAGGCCTCCACCCATGTCAACGCACTCGGCCCCCCTGACGACCCCGCTGACCTCCTTTCCCATGAACTTCTGCCTTACCTCCCTGCCGCGCAGCGATGTCGCCGCCAGCTGAAGGGACTCAAAGGAGCCTCCCTCGACGTAGAGGATGCACCTGTAAACCCTGACCCTCCTCGAGAGGTCCTCGGGCCCTGAGGCCTCAACCGAGCTGTTGACCTCGAGCGAGGCCCCCTCGGCCTCTATGATGGAGCCGTCAGGGGGCACCAGGCGCACCCTAGGCCCACCGAGGTGGAACTCGACAGGAATGCCCAGCCCCAGGGCCCTGACTTCCTTCTCGTCCCTCACGAGCCCAACTATTCCGACCCTTGACGACTTCGTGTCACTAATTAGCCTGGCCACGAGCGGGTGAGACAGGGCCTCCCTGGGCCTCAGCCGGAGGTCCCTCCTGAGCCTCCTGTAGAGCCCCTTGATCACGAGCCTCCTGGGCTGCACGCTCACGCTGCCGTCAGGAAAGCTCACCATAACGACAACGTCTGGCCTGTCAAAGGAGACCTTGGGGCCCAGCAGCTGGGCCCTCTTGCCCAGCTCCCTCTTTATTTCAGACTTTATGGACTCACCGAAGGCCAGGCCGAACTCTGCCTTTATGCGCTCCTCCCTGGAGATGACCTCCGGATCAACCTTTGCGCCGACAAGGAACGTGCTGCCGCCCCACTCCTTCACTGCATCCACCACCCTCTGGGGCATCTCATCAAGGAACTTGTCCAGCGCATCATTACATATGTAACAGCTCCTGCGCTCTGGAGGGGAGCCGAAGAGCTCCACGTAGACCTGGGCGGCGGCCCCTCCAGCGTTGGCCAGCAGGTCCCTCGCGTTCTCCGGAAGCCTCCCGCTCAGCGACATGGCGTGAAGGCTCATCACAACCGAAAGCTTGAGGGCCCTGCCCCTCTCAGCGTTGCTCAGCCCCCTTCCTAGGCCCGCGAACAGCCTCCCCAGGCACCTGTCGCACAGCGGGTACTTGGCAAGCACCTTCATGGCCTGCTGCACAGGGTCCTCGCTCAAGTCGGTAGGCCCCCTTCTGGAGCCCCCTATGGAATATTAAGGGTAGGGCCTCAGAAAGTCGTTAGTCCTCACGGCTCGGACTGCCCATCGCGCATCATAGGCCCACACCGGTCTGGGGCTGCGACGTTTATAACAACGCTGTAAACCTGCGCAGCCCCACCTCAACAGGGAGCCGGCTTGAGCCTGCAGCTGCTGGCCTCGTCCGACATACACTCGCCGGAGTACCTCAACGACTTCGTCAGGTCATTGACGTCCGTGACTGGAAGGCCGTGCCTCTTCCTCCTGGCAGGCGACATAGTTGACAGGGGAAACGTCGCTATGGCTGAGCCCGTGGTGAAGGCCATAGAGGAGAGGCTTGGGTCCAAAATTGTGGCGACGTTTGGCAACGACGAGTTTCAGGACAGGTGGGACGAGCTGAGGAGGCGGTACCCGCAGGTCGACTGGCTGGCGGACGAGCTCAAGGTTTACGACTGCGGGGGGCTTAAGGTGGCGGTGGTGGGAACCCCAGGAGCGCTGGACAGGCCCACGAGGTGGCAGGAGGCCCACATCAGGGGCATAGAGGAGATCTACGCGAAGAGGGTTGAGGTCGTCAGGGAGCTCCTCATGAAGGCCAAGTCGGAGGCCGACAGGGTGGTCCTGCTCTCGCACTACGCCCTGGCCAAGGCAAACCTCAGGGGCGAGGACCCGAGGTTCTACTCGAACCTCTACAGCTCCAGGATGGAGAGGCTAATAGTAGAGCTCAGGCCCACGGTGGCAGTCCACGGCCACGCTCACAAGGGGTCCAGGTTCACCACTGTCAGCGGCGTGCCAGTCTATAACGTCGCGTTCCCCCTCAACAGGTCGCCGGTCTGGGTTAAGGAGGTCAGGGCGGGGCTGGAGGCCTTCTTCAGCTAATTAGCCTCGCGCATAACCTCATCCAAGGGGCAATGATGGAACCTGCGACGAGGCGACCGGCGGGCGGGGATGAGCGAGAAAAGCCGAGTGAGCCCCAGTGCAGGGTGAGGGTGTATGGGGGCTACTCAGCCATATACTCCGTCCTGAGCGAGGTCAAGGAGAAGCTCTACGTCTACAACGAGCTCGCCTCCAGGAGGGGCTACTACCTTAAGCCCGTCCACAAGGTCTACAAGAGGGTCAACGGAGTAACCAGGGTGTACGAGTACTACGGCAGGTACTGGTGGAGGAAGGGGGAGGGGAAGCTCATATACGCGGGCTCCGTGAAGCCCAAGGGGCTCCCGGAGCCCCCGGAGAACCCCCTTGAAGGGCTCTCAATAATAAGGGAGGGCGATGACATTATAGTTGACTGCTCCCTCTACGACAGGTACTCGTGGCTCTTCAGGGGGCTCAGGTCCGAGAGGGTGGCGTAGTTGGCAAGGAAGTCCATGAGCTCGCTCGACGTTATGGCCTGGGCGGCGCAGCAGGCGAGCCAGCTCAGGGGCCAGAGGCTGGACAACATATACCAGGACGGGGACCTGCTGGCCATAAGGATGAGGCTGAGGTACGGGGACTTCCTGGTGGCCCAGCCCGGGGTCAGGCTCCACGCGAGCGCCAGGTACCAGCCCGGGAGGGAGCTGGGCCCGCTCGCAAAGGCGATGAGGGACAACGTGAGGGACCTGAGGGTATCAGAGGTTAAGCAGGTGGGCTTCGACAGGCTTGTAGAGATCACGCTTGAGGACGGCCACAGGCTTGTCTTCGAGCTCCTGCCCAGGGGGGTCATAGCGCTGGTCTCGCCGGACGGCAGGCTGGTGGCGGCCTCATCATACTTTGACGCCAAGGACAGGAGGGTGAGGAGGGGGCTCCAGTACTCCTACCCTCCCCTGAGGCTTGAGAGCCCCTTCGCCCTCGACGGCGCTGGGCTGGCGAGCAGGCTCAGGGGGTCCCAGGCCAAGGACATAGTGAGGGCCCTTGTTATGAACCTCGGAGTGCCCGGCGAGGCCGCGGAGGAGGCGGCCTTCAGGGCGGGTCTCAGGGGTAATGAGCAGCCACAGGCCTTAGGCGAGGCTGACCTTGCTAAGGTAGCGGACGCGCTCAGGTCCATAGCTGAGGAGTCGCTGAGGGGGCAGGGCTACGTTTACATCGGCCAGGACGGCTCGCCCGTGCAGGCCACGCCGTTCAGGGTGACCTCCGCGACGGGCCTCAGGGAGCTGAGCTTCAGCACGTTTGACGAGGCCTTAGACCTCTACTTCAGCTCATTTACGTCAAGGAGGCAGAGCCCCCTCGATGCCGAGAGGCGGAGGCTCCTCAGGAGCCTTGAGGCTGCCAGGGCTGAGGCAGAGGAGTACCTGAGGCAGGCCAGCGCCCTCGAAGCGCAGGCCAACGCCGTGGCCTCCTCCTATTACCAGGCCCTCGAGGCCCTGCGGTGCGTCAAGGAGGGCAAGGAGGGGTGCGGGGCTAAGGAGGTTAACAGGAGGCAGGGCTACATGATAGTCGACCTCTCAGGCGTTGACGTGAAGCTTTACCTCTACGAAACCGTGGACGACGCCATAAAGAGGCTCTACAGGCAGGCGGGGGAGCTCAGGGCTAAGGCGGAGAGGGCCTCCAGGATGCAGCTTGACATAGAGGCCAAGCTTAAGCAGCTTGAGGAGCAGCTCGAGCTCCAGGAGCTCAGGGAGAGGGCCAGCCGCAGGCGCAGGGCCTGGTACGAGAGGTACCACTGGCTTGTGACTTCGTCGGGGGTGCTTGCAGTTGGCGGCAGGGACGCCGACCAGAACGAGAGCCTCGTGAGGAAGATGCTCGGCCCAAATGACGTCTTCCTGCACGCGGACATACACGGGGCGCCTGCGGTCATACTCATGGCTGCCGCCGCCGGGGGCTTCACTGAAACCGACGTGAGCGAGGCGGCGGTGCTGACAGCAGCATACAGCAGGGCGTGGAAGGAGGGGATGGCGAGCGTCAGCGTCTACTGGGCCTACGGCTCCCAGGTCTCAAAGAGCCCTCCCTCAGGGGAGTACCTAGCCAAGGGCTCCTTCATGGTCTACGGCAAGAAGAACTACCTGAGGCCGCTGAGGCTAGAGCTGTACCTGGGCGTCGCCCTCGACGAGGAGGGGCTTCCGGTGGTGGTAGTGGGCCCGGAGAGCGTAGTGTCGCCCCAGGCCATAGCCTACCTCAGGGTGACGCCGGGAGACATGAAGGTCGAGGAGGCGGCGGAGGAGATCATAAGTTCCCTCTCCAGGACAGCGCCGGAGGCCAAGGTAATAAGGGCCCTGGACCCCTCTGAGGTAGCCGCCAGGCTCCCGGGCAGGGCCTCTACATCGCAGGCCAGGAGGGGCCAGGCAGGGGGGCTGAGGAGGCCCAGGGGCGTGGCCGATTAACACTTAATAGGGGAGATCACAGGCCTGAGCGGGGAGATTAGGGCATGTCAGTGGCTGCGGTGAGAAAGATAGACATGCTTGACATGGTCCAGCCCCCCGTGTGCACCAGCTGCGGGAGGATCATACACCCAAAGGAGAAGGCCGTGGCCTTCTACTGCCCCAACTGCGGCAAGGCGCTGATATGGCGCTGCGCCAAGTGCAGGAAGCAGGGGACGCCGTACAGGTGCCCCAACTGCGGCTTCGTCGGCCCGTGAGGTGAGGGGCCGTGGCAAGGGTGGCTGTGCTGGTCACCGTGACCCCCTCCTCAGTTGACGTTAACCTGGGCGACCTGCTCAACAGGATCAAGGGCTCGCTGCCGCAGGGCTATGAGGTCCTGAACTCGGGGGAGGAGCCCATAGCCTTCGGCCTCAGGGCGCTCAAGCTGGTGATAGCCATGCCCGAGGACGTGGAGGGCGGCACCGAGACCCTTGAGGACGTGCTGAGGTCAGTGCCTGACGTTGAGGACGTCCAGGTAGAGGCGGTAACAAGGATGAGCGAGTGACGCAAGTGAGCGCCCTCGCAGTAATAGCCACTAGCTTCTCCGTGGCCCTGCTGTTCAACCTAATCCCCCTTGGGGCCCCTCCTTACGTCACCGTCGTCCTGCTTGAGATAAAGTACGGGGGCCTGGGCTTCTGGCCCCCGGTGCTCGCGGCGTCCCTCGGGGCGGCGATAGCCAAGGTCATCATGTACTACCTTGGGGTGGGCCTTAAGGGGGTCCTGAGGAGGAACAGGAACGTGAGGTTCCTGGCGAGGTACTCCAACAGCAGGTGGGCCTACCTGCTGGCATTCTTCGCGGCGGTGGTGCCGGTGCTCCCACTTGACGACTTCGTCTACATGGTAGGGGGCGCCTCGGGCATGAGGGCCAAGCTCATGGGCCTCATAGCCGCGGCTGCCAAGCTTCTGAAGACCGTGGCTGAGACCTCCCTGCTGTACTTCATAACTGGCGAGGTGTCCATGATATTCAGGCTGCCAGAATATGTGATCATAACATTCATGGCGGTCGCCGGCCTCGTGGCGGGCCTCATAGTCTTCAGCCTTGACTGGGAGCTCCTGGCCAGGAGGCTCGGCCTCCTCAGGGAGCCCTGAAGTTAATAGCCCTGGAGGCCACAGCAATAGCGCCCCGCAGCTGCTCGCCCGGCGGCGCTGGGCCAACGGGGAGTCGTCGCTCCCAGCGTGAGGCCCGGCCTCTGGCTGCGGGGACACCGCCTTGACGTTCTTTTATGGCGCTTTGCATGCCATGAATTCCTTGCCCAGCGGCGTCCACGGGGCTTTGGGGCAGCTAATAACCTTGTTCTGGGGTATCAGCTACTAGCAAACGTTATAAACCCTAGCACAGTAAGAAGAATCTACGGCTCTGACAGGAGCCGTGGACGCTTAGCGAATGGGGGCCTAAGCAAACCCTGGGGAGCGGTACCCCAGGGACGCTTAGGTCTGACAGGGGTCCGTGAGCCACGTAACGGCAGGGTGTGCCCGACCGCCTCAGCCGCCGCCTTGCGGCTGAACTCCGGTTGATCCTGCCGGACCCGACTGCTATCGGGGTGAGGCTAAGCCATGGGAGTCGCGCGCCCAGCCGCCGCTGGGCGCGGCGCACGGCTGAGTAACACGTAGCTAACCTACCCTCGGGACGGGGATAACCCCGGGAAACTGGGGCTAATCCCCGATAGGCGAGGGGGCCTGGAACGGTCCCTCGCCGAAAGGGACCCTGGGGGGTTATCGCCTGGGGTCCGCCCGAGGATGGGGCTGCGGCCCATCATGGTAGTTGGCGGGGTAATGGCCCGCCAAGCCGACGACGGGTAGGGGCCGTGGGAGCGGGAGCCCCCAGATGGGCCCTGAGACAAGGGCCCAGGCCCTACGGGGCGCACCAGGCGCGAAACCTCCGCAATGCGGGAAACCGTGACGGGGTCACCCCGAGTGCTCCCGTAAGGGAGCTTTTCCCCGCTGCAAGGAGGCGGGGGAATAAGCGGGGGGCAAGTCTGGTGTCAGCCGCCGCGGTAATACCAGCCCCGCGAGTGGTCGGGACGTCTACTGGGCCTAAAGCGCC